>DAINQQ010000032.1:16305-34873 GCA_036742645.1 Flavitalea sp. | reverse complement strand
TGAATAAGTCTAAAAAAGCCATGCAAGTTATTAGATGGGCCAGACAGCTTCAAATTTTCAAACCTGCCTGCCGGGAGGCAGGTCTTCAAATTTTCAAATTATCCAACATGTCTTTGGTCATCCGTTGGAGGTCGTACTCCGGTTTCCAATCCCAATCATCCCTGGCAATTGAATCGTCGATGCTTTTCGGCCAACTGTCGGCGATAGCCTGCCGGTAATCGGGTTTATGAGTCAGCAAAAAATCAGGGATATATTTCTTAATTTCATTTCCGATGTCAGCCGGAGAAAAACTCATTCCTGAAAAATTATACGAGGTGCGCACAGAAATTTTATCGGCAGGAGCTTCCATTAGTTCAATGGTTCCGCGGATTGCATCAGGCATGTACATCATGGGCAAATACGTATCCGGTTTCAAAAAGCAGTCGTATTTCTTTTCTTCAATCGCCTCATGAAAAATTTCAACCGCATAATCCGTGGTGCCGCCTCCGGGTGATGACTTATAACTAATAAGTCCCGGGTAGCGAATACTCCGAACATCAACTCCATAACGTTGATGAAAGTAATTGCACCAGAATTCGCCTGCGTATTTACTGATACCATACACAGTTGTTGGTTCTATAATTGTTTGTTGTGGACAATTTTCCTTTGGAGATGTTGGTCCAAAAACAGCGATACTGCTGGGCCAATATACTTTGTACAGTTTTTCTTCACGAGCGATGTCAAGCACATTGAGCAGGCTTTGCATGTTCAGACTCCACGCCAGGTTTGGATTTTTTTCCCCGGTCGCAGACAGGATCGCCGCCAACAAATAGATCTGTGTAAAATTCTGACGAATCGCCTGCACATGCAACATTTCCTTATTCATTACATCAAGGGAAACGTAGGGACCAGTTCCTTTTAGCAGATCATTTTCCTCGCGAAGATCTGATGCTACAACGCTTGCGTTTCCATAAATTTTTCGCAAGGCCAATGTCAATTCGACTCCAATCTGTCCGCTGGCTCCAATCACTAATATTTTTTCTCTTATCATTCATAGCTATTAAGTGCCCAAATGTAATTGATAATTAATTGTGGACTGGCAGTAGCATTACGTTTTGAAAAGCTATTGCCACGAATTACAGCGTCTCCCGGGAGATGATTTATGGCGACAACATCCAAATCAGCAGGTCTTGCCAGAATCGCACGAATTGCCACCAAAGCAATTCGTGCTAATTGATGCAATCGTGGCAAACCTTCTTTGCACATAAATGTTGCCTGTCAAAATACTAAAACAGCAAAGTATCTTTGCCGAATGGAAAAATTTTTGCAAGACTTATTCCGCGAACAGTCATTTGATGAAAATAATTTCTTTCTCATAGCTGGTCCATGTGTTGTAGAAAGCGAAGAAATAGTAATGGAGATTGCGGAAAAAGTTTCGGTCATCTGCGCGAACCTTGGTATACCCTATGTATTCAAGGCCTCGTACCGGAAAGCAAATCGTACCAGTGCAACATCATTTACGGGCATCGGCGATGAAACAGCGCTCGCACTCCTCAAAAAAGTCGGCCAGAAATATAAACTGCCGACCACCTCGGATATTCATGCGCACGAAGAAGCAGCGATTGCCGCAAAGCATATTGACATTTTGCAAATACCCGCCTTTTTATGCCGGCAAACGGATTTGTTGGTAGCCGCGGCGCAAACCGGAAAAATTGTGAATGTTAAAAAAGGCCAGTTCCTAAGCGGTCCCTCGATGAAATTCGCCGTTGAAAAAATAAGGAACGCTGGAAACGAAAGCATCATCCTCACAGAAAGAGGAAATAGTTTCGGATACCAGGACCTGGTGGTAGACTACCGCAATATCCCCTGGATGCAGGAACATGGAAAGCCCGTTGTAATGGACTGCACACATAGTCTTCAACAGCCGAATCAAACGTCAGGTGTAACCGGCGGTAATCCCCAGATGATTGGAACCATTGCCAAAGCTGCTATCGCTTCCGGTGCAAATGGATTATTTATCGAAACGCACCCAGTTCCGGCAAAGGCAAAAAGTGACGGAGCAAATATGTTGCGACTGGATCTGCTGGAGGGATTACTAAAACAACTGGTAACCTTAAGAAAAGCTATCGCATAACTTTGTTATAGCAGAAAAATACTCGGGAATCTCTCCTTCGCGTGTTTGCGCCTTTGCGCGAATTATCTATCCTACTCGTACCACAGCGGATTCCGGCGTACCGATAAGATATACCGTTTTATATTCAACCAAAAAGCAAGTATAAAATAAACGATTAGTGGCGAGCCCATTGTAAGAAAGGAAATATAAATGAACCAGGTACGTATGCGGGAAGGAGAAATGCCCATTTTTTCTCCAATTGCCGTACACACACCGAATAGCTTCCACTCAATAAAATACCTGAGGCGGTTCATATCACTAATTTAAAATATTTCATTGAAAACAATGCAGATTCATTGCCACATGAAGGCATTTTTAGGTAATTTCGCAGCAAATTTCTGACAGGATAATGTTCGGCCCGTTCAACTGGCTTGTCATTAGAAATCAACCCTAATCCTTGCATTGCTAAAATCTAAAACTGATACTATGGTTTTCGATCTGGATTTAATCAAGAAAGTATATCAAGAAATCCCCGGCAAACTGGCGAAAGCGCGCACGTTGATTGATAGACCATTGACACTTACTGAAAAAATTCTATATACTCACCTTTACCAACCAGTAGCCAAAACGTTTGAAAGAGGAAAAGATTATGTGGATTTTGCACCCGATCGGGTAGCGATGCAGGATGCAACTGCGCAAATGGCTTTGCTCCAGTTTTCTACTTGCGGCCGGGCCAAAGTAGCCGTACCATCTACAGTTCACTGCGACCACCTTATCCAGGCAAAAACCGGTGCAGTTGCCGACCTGGCCACTTCACTGGAAATTAACAAAGAGGTTTTTGATTTTCTTTCTTCTATCTCCAATAAATACGGAATCGGTTTTTGGAAACCTGGTGCGGGAATCATTCACCAGGTTGTACTTGAGAACTATGCATTCCCAGGAGGATTGATGATTGGAACCGACAGCCATACACCGAATGCCGGCGGCCTCGGAATGCTTGCCATCGGTGTTGGTGGTGCGGATGCAGTTGATGTGATGGCAGGTCTGGCCTGGGAATTAAAGATGCCTAAGGTTATCGGTATCAAGCTGACCGGAAAAATGAGCGGGTGGACGGCAGCAAAAGATGTGATTCTGAAAGTGGCGGGAATTCTTACTGTAAAAGGCGGAACAGGTGCTATCGTGGAATATTTTGGGGAAGGAGCAGACAGTTTAAGTGCAACCGGAAAAGCTACGATTGGAAATATGGGCGCAGAGATCGGAGCTACCTGTTCGGTTTTTGCATACGACGATAAAATGGCCGCTTACCTCAGGGCTACCGGACGTGAAGAGGTTGCTGCATTGGCTGATGGTATCCGGCAGCATCTCCGGCCCGATGAGGAAATCTACAATGATCCAGCGAAATATTATGATCAGTTAATTGAAATAAACCTGAGCGAACTCGAACCGCATGTAAATGGTCCTTTCACTCCCGACCTTGCATGGCCGATCAGCAAATTCGCCGATGCAGTTAAAGTCAACAACTGGCCGCAAAAATTGGAGGTAGCACTTATCGGATCGTGTACGAATTCTTCTTATGAAGACATCAGCCGGTCTGCTTCTCTTGCGAAACAAGCCGTTGATAAGAAACTAAAAACGCGATCGGAATTTACCATTACGCCCGGCAGTGAATTGGTTCGTTTCACCATTGAACGTGATGGATATTTGAGCACCTTCAATCAGATCGGTGGAGTGGTGCTTGCAAATGCATGTGGACCGTGTATAGGCCAATGGGCACGACATATCGACGATCCTAACCGCAAGAACTCGATTATCACTTCATTCAATAGAAACTTCGCGAAGCGTAATGATGGACTTGCCTCCACGCATGCGTTTGTTGCTTCGCCGGAAGTAGTAACCGCCTTTGCGATCGCAGGTGACCTTACCTTCAATCCCCTTAAGGATAAATTGAAAAATGAAAATGGAGAGATGGTCACGTTGGATGAGCCAGCAGGTTTCGAGCTGCCACCCAATGGGTTTGATGTGAAGGACGCCGGTTACCAGGCACCGGCGGCCGATGGAAGCGGAATCCAGGTTGTCGTAAAACCAGATTCACAACGGTTACAGTTGCTCGAACCGTTTCTGGCCTGGGAAGGAACAGATTTGTTTGGCTTGAAGTTACTCATCAAAGCCAAAGGAAAGTGTACCACTGACCATATCTCCATGGCTGGCCCATGGTTGAAATTCAGAGGACATCTTGATAATATTTCCAATAACATGTTGATCGGTGCGGTGAACTACTACAATGAAAAAACCGATTTTGTAAAGAACCGGTTGACCGGTGATTACGGTCCTGTGCCAGCAACAGCAAGAGCATATAAAGCAGCGAATGTTGGTTCAGTGGTTGTTGGCGACGAAAATTATGGCGAAGGTTCATCCCGTGAACATGCAGCGATGGAACCAAGACATCTCGGCGTACGCGCGATCATCGTAAGAAGTTTCGCGCGCATACATGAAACCAATCTGAAGAAACAAGGTATGCTCGCCTTAACGTTTGTAAAGAAAGAAGACTATGACAAGGTATTGGAAGATGATACAATTGATATCACCGGGCTTTCTTCTTTTACAGCGGGACGACCATTAAAGATGATCCTGAATCATAAAGATGGATCCAGCGACGAGGTGATGTTGAATCATACATATAACCAACCACAAATAGAGTGGTTCAAGGCCGGTGGCGCATTGAATGTGATACGCAGGCAGTTCCAGGACCAGGACTATTGATATTCAAATCATATAAAGCCGAAGTATAAGCGAAGTTTCACTTCGCTTTTTTTATTTCAAAAACGTGCAGTTGGAAAATCACATTCCCCCTATACGATTATTCATTATTCATTGTTCATTGTTCATCGTTCTAGATCAGCCTGTGCAGTTAGAAATAAACCTGTTTCCATTGTGCCTCGATAGCTTTTTGCATTTGTTACTTGATTTCCGTCGTAAGAATGGTTGTAAATATTTTTTACCCGAACGATTATAAAAAAATTTAACAACCGGACCGAACAGTCAAACCCCATTCTTTTTGCAAATTTTTACTAAATGAGTGCCGATTCTCAGGAAACAGAAAGGATGCTTTTAACGTAGTATAGGATGTCAACTCTATTGATGACTCTTAAAAAAACTTACCATGAAACGATTGTCAAAGAAACACCCTCTCCTGCCATTTATATTTATAGCTGCAATATTGTTTTCATTTGCCGCGTGCAAAAAAGATGATGTTCCCAAACCTTCCCAATTAACTCCTGACTCAGATAACGGCACACTCAGACTCAAAGAAGGTTTTGGAGCAATCACTGTTGCCAACGAAACAGGGAAAGCAAGGCATATAGCAGTAAATAAGAACGGCGATGTGTACGTGAAACTAGATGCGCTGAAAGACGGAACAGGTATTCTTATGTTGCGGGATACAAATAATGATGGAAGAGCAGATATGCGAGAAGCATTTGCAAACTATCCTGGAACAGGGATATCGATCAAAGATGGATACTTGTATGCATCTTCCGATGATGAAGTATTCAGGTACAAATTCAATAGTAGCAATAGTATCGAAAACGCTCAATCGCCGGAAAAGATAATTACGGGATTACTGAAAGGGAATCAGCATTTCTCGAAGTCAATCACCCTTGATAACAATCACAATATTTATGTAAACATCGGCGCGCCTTCCAATTCCTGCCAGGTACAGGATCGTGTACCGGGCTCGTTGGGACAAAGCCCATGCCCCCTGCTTGAAAACTCTGGTGGAATCTGGCAATTTAAATCGGATCAGCTGAATCAAACACAATCGCAGGGAATACGTTTCGCAACTGGCATCCGCAACACAGTTGGGCTTGACTGGAATGATAAGGAAAACGATTTATACCTCATGCAACATGGTCGGGATCAGCTGTCATTCCTTTTTCCGCAACTCTACACCAATGAGATGAGTGCTGAGCTTCCCGCAGAGGAATTTTTGCGTGTGAGAAAGGGTATGGACTTCGGTTGGCCCTATTGTTATTATGATCATATGCAAAACAAGAAAGTACAAGCGCCGGAATATGGTGGTGATGGAAAAAAAGAAGGCGAATGCGGAACAAAAGAAAAACCGATCCTAGCCTTTCCGGGCCACTGGGCTCCAAACGCATTAATGTTTTATACCGGCAATCAGTTTCCTCTGAAATACAAAAATGGGGCGTTCATTGCATTTCATGGTTCATGGAACAGGGCACCTTTGAGGCAGGGCGGTTATTTCGTAGCGTTTGTCCCGATGTCGAATGGAGCACCATCAGGGAATTGGGAGATTTTTGCAGAAGGATTCACAGGAGTTGATGTACTAAATTCTCCCGACGACGCAAGATACAGGCCAATGGGATTGGCCCAGGGTCCTGATGGGTCGCTATACATTTCCGACTCGAAAGTAGGGCGGATATGGAGGATTATTTACAAGGGATAACACCGTCATTGTCTACAATGATACTGTGTAAAGATGTTTGTTAAATCAAAGTAAAAGCTGTTCCATAGGAATGGCTTTTTACTTGTGAGGGACTTAGATAATAGGGGTCGTTCTCGTGTATACAGGCTTCTGATATTCGAGTAATAAATCTGTTTGATTATATCGTATCCTCAGATTTTTTTAATTGCACGTCTGGGTTGCATTGCCTCTAAACCGACCTCTTAAAAAATATACAAAACGTGACATAAGTACTATTGTACTATTTCCCGCTCTTCAGCTACATGATAGTTTTGAAACAATTATTTTAAAACCTTATAATAATGAAAAAAGAATTAAGGCCTAGAAGGGTTTTCATAAACCCTGTAAACAAAGACAAAGTCACGATATTGAAGAGCAGCCAACAGACAGGTGGTAACTATTCATTGGGAGAGTTGGAGATTTCGCCTGGTGGTGGGAACTCGCTTCATGTACACAGCGCCTTTGACGAAACTTTCACTGCCATTAAAGGGACACTCGGCGTTGCCTTTAAAGGCAAAAAAATCTTTTTGCAACCGGGAGAATCCATTACCGTGACCAAGTTCACGCCACACCATTTCTTTAATAGTACGAATGAGATGGTGGTATGTCATATAAAGTTTACTCCCGGCCATGAGGGATTTGAAAAAGGGATTGCCATCGCCTACGGGTTGGCATCCGAGGGTAAGACGAATCGAAAAGGGATTCCAAAAAGTATAAGTCACCTCGCAGTATTGATAAATCTTAGAAATACAAAGCCTGCAGGATTTTTAGCTATGCTAACCCCTGTTTTCAACTGGTTTGCGAGGAGAGCCAGGAATAATGGAACGGAGCAGGAGTTGTTGAAGAAATATTATTATCAGGGAGTTTGAGAGTGCAACATGCAGAACCTATCAGGTCTTTGTAAGGCTGTTGCATTTTGTAAGAACGCTGGCAACACCTTATGGTTTTCGTAAGCAAAAACTCTATTCACATGCCTGCAATAATATAAACGAATAATTCCTGCCCATATATTGATTCACGAGCAAAACATTCTTTACGGGGAACGATGCGGATGCATTATTAAATTGAAGTCCCCAAGGAATCTGTTGCTTTCTTAATAGTGATGCCCCTATCCAAAATCCAAATGACGAGGCGGTACAATACTCACCGCACAAATGCTTAAATCTTAATTCGGGTACCTGTCGAAACGTCTGGGTTGTAAGCGCTGATAAAACTTTATCAGTTTCGACATCGCCACTCAATCCACTAATAACGATATGAATTTCCGCGACGGACAAATTATTATTTGCAAGGAAATTTTTCAACTCTGCTTCCAGGAATTGAACCGATCCTGGCTTAAAGATCATTTTGATTCCTTTCAAAATACACCAGCAATTTCCTCCAGGCCACGATTCGATAGAAAAGAACGCAGCCCCTTCACCTTGCAGAGATCCCGTGGAATTTTGGTTAAAGAGCTGCAGGCTATTAGTATGTTTTGTTTTATAATGACCTACCCTGGAATTCACTTTGTACTGTACTTCATCTGCTTCGTCATAAGCTCCAACCAAAAAACTTTGCATCTTACCTTCATCCAGGTACATCATTGCGTCACGCAATGATGTTTCGAATGAAAATCCTCTGTTCACGTATGTATTGTTATAGCCATTGCATTTAAGCGTTAGTGCTACAAGTCCGGATAAAGCATTGTACGTTCCCTGCATGAAAAATGTAGGAGTAAGATGTTTTTCACCCTGGTCCAGCATTTCGGAGACAAACTTTGCCGTATCATTCAAAAAACCGTATCCTGTAGCTGTGATAATACCGTCGGGCTTTGTGTTTCCAGAATCTCTTGTACAAATTATGGCGGCTGTTAATCCTATCCGCAGCATCCTGCTTAATCTGCGTAATTGAATAGGATTGATATATTCCTTAAATTCAGGGACGATGCAGCTAAGTACATTATTATTGTATGCAACTATCTCGGGGAGGAAGTCAGTATTATCGTAGGTCTTTTGTGGAGATACAATGCCCAGTCCATTTATATAGTAACTCATTTTATTCATGATCTATACAACGGAAAGAATCAATGACGAAGAGTTACCACCAAATCCAAAAGAATTAGACAGAACATTCTTCAACTCCTGCTCTTCTCTGAGTTCTTTCTGCGGCTCAATCCTTAATTCTTCCATCTTCTGTTTGTAATTTATGTTTGGAAAAATCACTCGATTCTGAAGAGCCATCAGGCAGAAAACGGCTTCAACACTTCCTGCAGCTGCCAATGTATGTCCCGTATAAGGTTTGGTTGAACTGAATGGCGGCACCTTATCACCAAATAGCTTTTCGATGGCTAAGCCCTCTGATAGATCGTTGTTTTCGGTTGCCGTTCCATGTGTGTTGATATAACTAATAGCTGATGAAGACAATGTCGCCTTATCAAGCGCAATTCTCATTGCAAGATATGCCCCTGTGCCATCTGGCGACGAAGCAGTTTGATGAAATGCGTCGTTTGTATTTCCATATCCTGCCAATACAGCAATCGGTTTCTTTCCGGAGCGTTGAACCTGCTCTTCCGACTCTAGTACCAGGTATGCAGCGCCTTCACCAAGGTTGAGTCCTTTTCTTGAAATATCAAAAGGCCTGCAGTGTTCCTTGTCTAATATCATCAAAGAATTAAATCCATTGATGGTGAATTTTGATAAAGCTTCCGCACCTCCACAAATGGCTGTATGCAGCTCACCATTGCTGATCAGTCGGGCTCCTAACATAATTGTATTTGCAGACGAGGAACAAGCTGTGCTAACTGTGGCTATATAGTTTTTTATTCCGAACTCGTCTGCCATCCTCTCTGAGTGTTCACCAGGATTTGCCGTGTCTGCATACAGCTCAAAATCTCCATGTTGGTCTTTATTCTGTAACTCATAATAATGGCTTTCTAACTCGCGTATGCCACCAGTTGTCGTGGCTGACAATAGTCCGGCACTTCTAATTTCATCAGTCGTTAATCCGGCCATTTGCAAGGCCTCTTTAGCGGCAATTATTCCAAGTACTACTGTTCTCGTATATCCGTGTTGTGGAGATACTCCTGCTAGTTCGCAGAGCTGCTCATCTGAAAGTTTAATTTCGCATGCCGGAAGATCATGCTTGTGAATTGTGTCTAGAAAGTCGAGACTGCCAAAGCCACATTTCCGCTGAATAAGGGATTGATAATTTTGATCGGCATTATTGCCTATAGAAGTGATGATGCCGTATCCTGTTATAAAAATTCGCCCACTCATTTTTCTCTGTTCTCCTGGATATACTCAGCCATCACGCGAACACTCTGGAAAATTTTCCTTGCCTCCTTAGGATCCCCAATTTTGATCCCGAAGTCGCGATCAATCAAAACGATTAGTTCGAGCGCATCAATTGAATCGAGACCAAGTCCTTCTCCGAACAGAGCCATATCTTCATCAAGTGCATCTGGCGTCATGTCTATATTGAGTTGTTTGATGATTCCTGCTTTTACAATAGGGATTAGCTCTTCAACGGTTTGTGTATTGTTGTCCACTTATACGGTTTTAGTATACTATGAAATAGTTCTTGATTTATGAATGTATATACTGATCAATAAAGTGATCATCGCAAATGCGATCAGCTTTAAAACGTCTGGCAAGATAGCAAGCGTCGGGGCATCCCGCAAAAACAAATTGTTGAACGATTCCAGTCCCCAGTTTAAGGGTGATAACCTGCTGATATGCTGAAGTATCTCAGGCATTACGTAGACTGGAACCCATACTCCGCCAACTGCAGCCAAAATAACCACGGAAATAGAACCAAAGGAAAGCGCCTGCTGAGGAGTCTTGAAGAAAACGGCAATCAGTAAACCATAGCCGGTCGCCGCCATTGCCACTGAACAAGCTGTAACAAGAATACCAGCGATATTGTTTCCGAGAGCAAGCTGCGGTAAGCCGAGCAGCGGCATCACGAAAATCCCCACTAATATCATTAATACAAATTGCAACAGGCAAACGCCGAAGTAAAACAAAAACTTTCCTGTCATTACGGGAAATTCAGATCCTGAGATCAGTCGTAAGCGAAGCATGCTACCTTCTTCCCGTTCTTTAATAAAATTTCCAGCTAGTGGAAATAGAATAAAGAACATTGCGAACATCGTCCATGCCGGCACGTTATGCTGAACTGAATTCAATACGAACTTTTCATTAATATTTTTTGACGCGTATTGCTGCCGTACCTGGATAACATTTGAAAAATCAACTTTCATTTTTGCCTTCGGAGAATTAGTACCGCCTAACTGGTTTTGAAGCTGGTCAACGATCCATTCCGATTGAACATTCGCTACTACTTTTTCAACGGCATTCCCGATCGCCTGCTTGTAGTTCACTTTAATAGCAGGATCAAAAACAACCTCGATCCCTGGAATCGGTATCTCAGTTGAATCGGTCGAAGGACCGGGATAACCAAGATTTGCAAAGATGCGAGCGATGAGCTGTTTATTTTTTATTCTAAGTGACCTACTCGCCCCGGCCGGTACAATGATAGCAGCTTTATACTTTCCAGATCTCACCACTGACCTCGCGGCATTACTGTCTTTTTGCGATATGAATTGAATGTTTGGCGACTGAAGAAAGGCACTCTTGATCTTGGATCCGAGAGAGTCCTTATCGTTATCAACAAACACTACTTCCAGTTTCGTTTCCTGGTAATCGCGAAAGGGAGCATCCTGTATCAGCGCCATCACGATCACCAATCCAAGTGGCATTAGAAAGATGAGTGCCAATCCTCCGGGATCCCTGATAAGGAGCAGCGCCTCTTTTTTTATCGTAGCTATAATCTTCAATCGCGGATATGTTTTCCGGTCAGCTTCAAAAAGAGGGACTCCAGTGTTGCACAGTCCTGTTGTTCTCCGACCAATTCAGCTGGAACACCTTCGGTTACTAATTTACCCTCGTCGATGATCGCCATCCGGTTGCAAATTTTTTCCGCCTCCTCTAGAAAATGTGAAGAGTATATGATAGTAATATTTTTATTTTTTAGCGACATTAAGAATTCAAGGAGGATATTCCGTGATTGAACATCCACTCCGGCAGTTGGCTCGTCAAGAATTAAAACTGTTGGATCGTGTAAGAGCGCGGCAATCAGGTTAAGCCTGCGCTTCATCCCGCCGGAAAAAGTATGCACACGTTTATTTGCTTTCTCGGCAAGGCCAAACTCGTCGAGGTATAGGGCTATTTTTTGATTGATGGCCCTTTCAGGCAGGCCATACATCTCTCCAAAGTACCGGAGATTCTCCGTAGCCGTCAGCATGGGAAACAAGGCAATCTCCTGGGTAGCTACACCGATCCTTCTGCGAATATCGGTACCGTTTTCCTGGGTATCCATTCCAAGCAGTCGGATAGAACCGCTGTCGGGGCTCATCAATCCGCAAAGCATCATGACTAGTGTTGATTTGCCTGCACCATTAGGACCCAACAAGCCAAAAACGGAGCCGGCGGGTATTTGCAAACTCAGAGCATTAATCGCCGGTTGAAGAGCACCCTTATACTTTTTAGTAATGGATTGAATGCTGACGATGGCATCGTTCATTTCGACTTGCTTAATTGATAGAGTTCATTGAAAATTGCCTGTTCATGTTGGGAACAATCTTCCAGCATTGCGGCCAATTCAGCAAATGTGCGGGTATCGGAAGTGCGGTTTTTGCAAACCCTTCCTGCGTAATAGGCAAACTCTCTTAGCTGATCACCGCTTTTTGTAAGTTGCTTCGACAGGTCAAATAAGGTTTCATTTTTTAGAACGGTACTCGCCTGGTCAAGAAACGCGGCATAAATAAATCTGAATCCTGCTCCGCCGGTTCCAATCTCTTCCTGCATACGAATAAGATTTCCCAGCCATTGGATCGCCTTGCGGTTACCAAGCTTATCTGGCCAGTGCCTTAATCGTTTCGAAAGATATTTCATGCCCTTTGCTCCGAATAAAGGAACAGGGATATGTGTCATGTGATCACTTGTTTGCTTGATGCCTGTCCAAATTGCTTTCTCAAGATTATATTCTCCCGGCAACTGAACAGGGTAATACATCCTGCCACTTGGTTCAGGCATACCTTTGGCAAACCGTGCACGGATCAGGTCTTCCGTAGAAATGTCAGTAGTGTATTCCATCACCGGGTCACTTACCAGGTAGCGACCATTTTCTTTTCCGAATACAATTATATTGTGCGCGTTGAAATGAAAGCGATAAGCCGCAGGAAGGTAATCAAGGTAGAAAACAGATGTAAGCATGCCAACCGGTTGTCCTTTATCGAGCATTCGATCGAGTTCATCCATCGCTGCTTCTGGCGTAGAAAACTTCTTCCTTTCGATTTTCACGCCGATGCGGTTTGAGAATCTTTTGAAAATATGGCCCGGCCATATCCGATAAGAAGCTACAGGTATTCCATTCAATTTAACAAAAGGAAGATAGGAGAAGAAAAGGCCGGAACCGATTCCGAAGATCATTGGCTCGTCAAACTCAAGGCCATGAAAGCGTAAGAGATTTGATATAACTCCATTCTCACAATGCGCCGATTGCCGGTGGGTAAAATTAGCTTTCATTTTTAGTTTTCAATTGTTCGATATCCAACAGTTCGTCAACCGTGATTCGAAATGTGTAGGCGTATCTTTCGAGTGTTTTTCTACTGAGTTTATTAAAAAAAATTGGAAGCATGTGCAACCGTACTACGAGACTAAGCGTTCCCATATAGCCCGCCACCATGGGAACATTCATGATATTTTTCTTGAGGTAATAAAGCACAGGACTTGCTTTGCCTTCAATTACTTTCTTGCGTGCCGCTTCTACCTCAGCGTGCACAACATCCCATGCCTGTTCCATCGCCACTGTTTCAGGTTCCCAGCCAATACTATTCACCTTGGTATAATGCCCTTTTGCGTCGGTTGCATAGTATAATTTGGCAAGTTTGCCCTCGTTCAGGTTTTTCTCATCCTGTGGAACTTCATCTTCTTGCATATAAGTATAGTTGAAGAAAGATTGTGTTATACGGTTGTCAGGTGCACATATGCGTAATTGAATCTCGCGCTTTCGGGAACCATCATTAACAAGGTATCTCCTTTTTTGAGTTTGCCCGAATTAAAGATTTCTTCAAGCATGAGGTAAGGCGAACCTGCACCTACATTTCCTACTGTTGCAAGATTGGTGAACCATTTTTCCTTCGGAATGTCAATTCCCAATAACGCATGTTCCTTCTCTATTCGAGGGCCAAAATACTGTGATGATAAATGTGGGAGATAAAAGGTAAGCTTTGAAACATCAAAATTTCTTTGTTTGATGACGTCTACCAGGAACTCCCCGCCTTTCTTGATTATCCACTCACCCAACAGCTTCGTATCCTGCTTAACGGCAAAGACTGATCGTGAAGTCCACTCGTCCTGTTCCATATCACTCCATCCCACGATTGAACCGTCTTCTTTCTTGATTGAACCGGAGTACATACAGGTGGGAAGTTCGTTCGCAAAGGATCTCTGTTCAACCCAATCAATTCTCAGTGACAGACCATCAGCGTTTGGTTCGCTCTGTAACAGTGCTGCACCAGCGCCGTCGGACAACATGAAGCGCAGGAAGTCCTTTTCGAAAGCAATGATACCATCGCCTTCTAACTGCGCAATTTTATGCGCCTCTTCCTTAAAATATTTTGCAAGCATCCAAATAGAAAACCTTTCAGACCCTGCACATACCGCCTTTTCAGAATCGCCTGCCAGTACAGATAGATATCCAAACTTCAAGGCCTGAACGCCGGCACTGCACGCGCCGGTTGAAGAATTGATCTCGATACGATGGCCGCCCAATAGGCCATGAACCATCGCAGCGTGGGCAGGTAGTATTTGGTCGGGACTGGAAGTACCGCATGAGAGAACATCTACGTCTTCAAGCTTAAATTTATCATCGAACAGGTTTTCTATTGCCCGTTTGGTCAATTCTGCGTTGGAGTGAGTTGCGTTTCCGTTCTTATCTAGCGCGTAGTATCTGGTCTTAATCTGGTTGTTTCGGAGAATGAGGGGCTTTGCCTTCGAAGAAAGCCCGTTTATCAACCCTAAAATATCTTCCATCTCTTCATTTGAAACCGGATTATTGGGTAAAAACTTTGACAGGCGAGTGATGTAAACATTCCTCTTCATCTCTACTTCAGGTTTAAAAGCAATATTAAGAAATTTTGAATTTCATTAAAAAAGCCTACTTATCGGGTTTGATGGCCGCCGTCTGACCGGTCCATGCCTTTGCTAAACCTGGTCAGACCGGGACGGTCAAACCAAGTCATCGCAACGAATTTTGTTTGTAATAGGATACTTCAAGATCAAGCTGTTTACGCTTTACAACAAGCATGATCTTTGAAAGAAGCCACAATAATGGAGATAATATGAAAATCGCCGTTGGCAGAAGATACATAAATATGTAGACCCTCAGTTTTCGACCAGTTGAGTGAACGGCTCCTCCCATAGCTACAAACTTTGCCCACACTGAAAAAGCCTTCTGACCACGCTTTTCCATCAGCACCAGGTTCGGTTTTATCTCTATCGCACCCTCCCTGTTTAAACTATCCTGCAGGTTATTGAAATTATTCGCTTGTAACGCGGCATTAATGTGGTTACCAAACACTGCCGCGTGTTGTATGTCTTGCTCAGAAACTCCAGCCGGGGGAAAAAACCAGAAAGGATTTTTATTTCCTGTAAACATCCATCGCAAGATGGTGATCAAGCTGGTAAGGTTGCCTGACCGGTCTACTAATGCCATATGCCCAACCAACCGGGCATCTGCTTCGAGCAATCGCCGTTTCACCTTTTCCTGTGCACCAAGCCACATATTCCGGCATCCCAATACGGTAACCACATTTCTACTTTGAAGAATGCGCTTCCCATCTTTCGACTGCAAAAAAGAACTCACAGGCCTTGAAGGCGTTAGAAACCACGGTTGATAGCCAATGATTACAAGATCGAAGTCCCGATGTGTAATGGCTGACAAAGCCTGTAAAGGGATGGGGTGCTGGTCAAAAGTTTCCGGAAAGGCATTAAAAAATTCATATGCGCTCCACGGAAATGGAAATCGCTCAAGAGGTTTCAGTTCTTCGAGAATCACCTCGTGGCCAGCATCCAAAAAAGGTTTGGTCAAAGATTGAAGAATCCGCATTTGCTGGCCCGACTGAGAAAAATATATTACAAGGATTTTTTTCATTTATGCTGTCAGGATCGCCGGGGTTTTTAAGGTCGCAAAATAGAAAAAGCAATCTATAAATACGAATATTATTTGACCCCTGTGCGGATAGTTCAGTCATGAGCTGATATAATAAATAGCCAATGAGCCGATGTGGAGTAGCCGATATGATGATTAGGCCGATGCTAATGAGCCGATGTGATGATTAGCCGATGTGATGATTGGCCCATTAACCATTTAATTTGAATCAAAATACAACATCCAACTTATCACTGGCTTTTGTATTATTGGCAATTTACTAGCTTCTTTCAGTCGGAACAAACGCCCTTAATCGGGCGAATTGCGGAAGCAATTATTCAGATCATCATTTAGCTCAATAAGCTCTTTTATTTTTACCTGGGGCTCAGTATTCAAAGTATACAGTTCCTCGTTTAAAGATTGTAGCTCCTCGTTGGTGCTTTGAAGTTCTTCATTGGAAGAAACAATTTCCTGGTTGCTTGACTGCAAGTCTTCGTTCGCCGATTCTACGGACCACCGGCCGAAGCGCCAACACCTACGATGTAATCTGTGACAATCTCCTTACTGCCGGATTCAGGGATTTGCTTTTTTTCTAACAGCCATCGAGACGTAAAAAATTGGTTATCAGATTTATTATTAAATTGACCAATATTTCAAACATATAGAATCATGCCAGAGGGTATCCAAATTTTTCTGATAGAAGATGACGCAGATGACATTGAATTACTTGAAGTATCCTTGAAAGACAATAAGATAGAATACAGTATGGATGTCGTAATGGAAGGTGATAAAGTGCAGGATTATATAATGAATTGCAAAAAATTACCGAATATTATTGTGATGGATTTTAATCTGCCGCGAGTGCATGGCAGGGAAATTATCAAACAGATTAAGTCAAATCAGGAATTTAGAAATATTCCACTACTTGTTCTAACAACTTCCACGGCCAGGGAAGATATAGAATATTCGTATAAAATGGGAGCCGACAGCTTTATAACAAAGCCTACGACTATACAAGGCTTTAACGCAACTGTCGGAACCATCGTTCAACTGGCTGGCAATTAAGATCTCCGACGAATACTCTGTCCACTTTAGCTAACGCAAACGAGTGGCTTTGTTTTTGCAGAGCAATTCAAAACCACGAATTTCGACGAACCTAATATTGTCAAAAATCAGCAAATGGATAAGCCATTAAGAATTTTCTTGATTGAAGACGATATGGATGATATAGAATTGTTGCAGGAGTCCTTAAGGGATAATAGGGTATTTTTTACTATGAATATAGTAAGAGAAGGAGATAAGGTATCAACATATCTGAAAGAATGCACAGTTCTCCCGCACGTGATCGTGATGGATTTCAATCTGCCAAAGGTGCACGGAAAAGATATCCTCAAAACAATTAAATCGTTTGATGGATTTAAAGACATACCGTTGCTCGTGCTAACTACATCCACGGCAAAGGACGATATCGATTACTCTTACAAGATGGGAGCTGATAAATACCTCACGAAGCCCAGTAACATAAAAGGCTTCAATGAAACGGTCTCTGCAATTGTGGAACTCGCTACCCGTTAGATTGTTCCCCGCGAATTTTTTTATGATAAGCATTTTTTTAGTGCGGATTTTGACCTATGTGCGCTAAAGAATCACCAGGCTGCGTCGACACCGGATTCTTGCAGCTCTGAAAATATTGACTTTAACAACTCATTTTGCTCACTAATTGTTTTCGTATCGGTTATTCTCTCCTCGATATTTTGTATTCGGCTTTCGAACACAGGATGGGTGCTTAAAAAACCTGCCGGTTCTTTTCCGTCAGTTTCTTTCTCCAGCATTTTCAACAATCCAAGCATTCCTGCCGGATCAACGTTTGATGAGACCATTAAATCGATTCCGTGATCGTCTGCCTCAGTTTCAAGAGCCCTTGAATACTCGAGTCCTTTCAGATTATCCGCATTATTAACGAGAAAGCCCGCGAGTCCAGACTCATTTCCAAAGATCATCATCAAAAACATTTTCCTGCCCAGGCTCCGGAAAATATTGCGTAAGGAATGCCTTAATTCGATATGTGATACCTCGTGCGATAATAAAGCAACGAGTTCTTCCGGCCGTGTCATTTTATCAATGATAGCACGATACACAACAATATGTCCTCCGGGCACGGCAAATGCATTAGCCTCCTTAGAATCGACAACCGTAATGGAAATAGGGTAATGTACGTCGTAATGAAGTTCCCTGAAAAAAGCGTTAATAAGAGTGGTATGTGAAGAATCAACTTTATAAGCGCTCATCATGGATTGATGCATTCTTTCGCCCATATTGATCTCCCATTCCTTTGACGTATTGCTGGCAATTTTTTCTCCGAGCCATGGTATAAGCCAAAAGTATCCGGCGAGGAATAGTGCAACCACGAACGAGAGAAATATGACAATTTTGTTTCTCGTATTGCCCAGCAACTGATGTTGCCATCCTCCAACAAAACGATGATGACTAAAGTGTTTTCTGATGGCCTGCAACAATTCCGGATCGCTGATCACCAGCCGCTCTTCCTGGCCATCCTTATTCCTGTAACGGAGCACTGATCCGAGGGGTTCTTCATCAAACGAAAAAATGTTGTCAACTAACCAATAAACGTCGCTGGAATTATTGTTTTCATCTTTATAACGGATGGAGAGTGTTATGCTTGAAAGAAATATGGTGGCGTTATAAAACCGGCCGGAGGAGAGGTAGTAAACTGCACTGTAGGTTTTGTTCATCGACCAAAATTAGTGCTTCGGAATTTATGATATACGATGTTGTTCTTC
>DAINQQ010000032.1:0-16205 GCA_036742645.1 Flavitalea sp. | reverse complement strand
TGTTCATCGACCAAAATTAGTGCTTCGGAATTTATGATATACGATGTTGTTCTTCCTGCTATTCCTTTGTGTCTGTTGTGAACCTCTGCTCGGGAATCATAACGGAATTGTCTGAAGGGCACAAACGATATTATATCTTCTCAAGAAAATTTAGAAACTCCTGTTTCTTATTTCTCGACACAGGTATATTTTTCCCGTTCGCCATGATTACTTCTCCCCCATCACCACGAACATATTTTTGAACATAGCGAAGATTAATAAGGTAACTGTGATGTACCCGGCAAAATCCCTTAGCCTCCAAAACATCCTCAACCTCTTTCAGCGTTTTAGAAATGAGTGATACTTTGCCATTGGTTAAGTAAAACCGCGTATAGCCGCCTTCCGATTCGCAATACCAGATCTCCTCGCTTTGCAATATTTGTAATCCATCCGACGTAGGCAGCGCGATCCGGTCCCCCATTTTTTGACGCGCGAGGTATTCAACAAAATTATCTACGCGGCTAACTTCTTTAACCGGTTCGATGCTTTGCATACGACCCACGGCTTGAATTAATTCATCCTTATCAATTGGCTTAAGGATATAATCCAGCGCATTATGACGTATGGCTTTGATGGCATATTCATTATAGGCAGTCGTAAATATCACTTCAAAGTTAGTAAAGCGACTCGCTTCCAGCACGTCAAAACCACTCATACCAGGCATCTCTATATCGAGAAAAACCACATCAGGATGATGCATTTCAATCGCCTCGATTGCCGACTGACCATCAGGGCAACTGGCCAGAAGATTTACTGTTGGACAATGTTTTTGCAACAATAAACCCAACACATCGCGACAATGTTTTTCATCGTCTACAATAATTGCTGTCATGATTTTTTTATTTTCATTCTTAATGTAATCTGTGTTCCGCCTGCTTGATGATCCGCAGTTAATAAGTCAACGATTTTGACCGACGCGTCTACGTTATATACCTGGTTAAGGATTTGCAATCTTTCTTCTGTTACTTTAAGGCCATGCGATTTATGCGAAGACAAAGCGTTTTTACCAACTTTTGTGGAAGCCTCGCGGCCAATGCCATTGTCTTCAATCTGGAGGTAAAGCATTTCATCTTCCTTCCAGCAATTAATAGTAAGAGAAGCCGTTCCATCCTTCTTGTGGAGCAATCCATGCCATATTGCATTTTCGACATAAGGTTGAATGATGAGCGGTGGTACATGAACCATCTCCCTGTCGATATCAGGACTCACATTGATCTTTACATCAAATTTGTTTTCGAAACGCAGTTGCTCCAGTTCGATATAAATCTGTAATGCTTTCAGCTCATTGTATAATGAAACCCATTCCGTTCGTGAATTATCCAATACCTGCCTCATAAATCTTGAAAACCTCGTAAGAAGCAGAGAGGCATGTTCTGAATCGTTGCTGAGAATAAAGTTATTGATCGCTGTAAGGCTGTTAAAAATAAAATGAGGATTCATCTGAAGCCTCAACGCAAGCAATTTGGTTTCGGCAATCTTTCGGTTATTCTCCATTAACTGGAATTCAGTTTTGCGAAAGGCTTCTTCAATCTCCACTTTATTGATCTTGCCTGCACAAAGGGCCGCAATCTTTGTAAGTATCCTAAGGTGCTTGGGTTTGAAAAAATTTTTTTCAGGATGTTCAGCATCAATGATCCCGATCACTTTACCTTCGGAAATGATGGGAACCGTAATTTCCGATAGTCGCACCTCATCGTCTGTGATATATCGCTTGTCCTTCGTTGTATCGCGAATAATCTCCGCCTTGCTACTCTTAGCCACGCTACCCACAATTCCTTTACCGATAGAGATTTCTATAGGCTGGAAGATTTCGTAACTGCGTGGATTTTTAGGACCATAAGCTGCCTTTTGCACCAGCATATTCATCGTTTCATCCACCAGGTAGATGACACAGTCGACGAATTTCAACCTCGATATGCAGTTTTTAGTAACATCCCAGAGGATTTCATCCACTGTATTCTGGTCAACAAGAGAGGTGGCGAAATAATTAATAGCCCGCTCGATCTCGAGTTCCTCTGCAAGCACTGCTACCCGCTTATATTGTGCACTATTAGGCCGCCATAAAAACATAGATGTAATTTATTAACCAAAAGCTGTAACAACAACTGCACTAATCAACAGAGCTATCATTACGATCCACGAACCGGCTTTCATTTGAATGATTGAAACTTAAACCTTGAAGGCATTTTGTTTTTGTTCTTCAAAGTTAGCCTGGAAGAAAAGACCGCCTTACAGCGACTTGGTATTTGGTGGTCTTTGAGCAATAACTAACAATCCTTAGCCGTATCTGGTAAAAAAGAAAAGCGGATTTGTACAATCCGCTTTCTAAAAGTGCAATAACCGACCAAAACTAACTCCTATGAGAAACTATATGAGATTAAATTTAAAATAGCCATACGAGACGGTAAAAACGAAGGTGAAACATGGTTTCCATGTATCACCCCGTTTACGACTAAGTACAGCCTGTTGTTAAACCCATAACCAGGATAATGGCCCCAATTATCGGCTCGATGGTGAAAAACTTTTTGTTCATAGTAGGCTAATGGTTAATTGGTAAATGTTGACACAAATCTATAGAGAAACGTTGCATGCACCACGAATAAATAAGCACTTGGTCGATTTGACTAAACAAATGGTGCCTATTTTCTTACCAGTCACATATCTTTGACCAAACCTTAACTCTGTTTTGAGCAAAAGAATTTCATATTTCTTTGTGGTTCTCCTTTCCTTCCAGCCGTCTTTTGCCCAGCCTCACCATTTTTCTTTCAGGAATCTCACTACAAAAAACGGTTTGTCTTACAACCTCGTCAATTGCCTCTTCCAGGATCGGGAAGGTTACGTTTGGGTGGGAACATTCAATGGATTAAACCGTTATGATGGTTCAAGGTTCGTTGTTTTTAAAACGGATCGGAGTAACCCCCAGGCAATCGTCCATAATAATATCAATGATATCTGCGAAGGAAACGATGGAGATATATGGATTGGAACCGCTAATGGAGTAAGCCGTTATCTTAAATATAAAAACACCTTTGTCAATTACCTGCTCGAACCTCAGTCGAAAGATGCATCCCGGGCAAATGATGTAACCAATATGCTATGTGACCGGAAGGGGCAGGTCTGGGTGTCTTCTCTCGGAGGGCTGTACGTGTTCAACCCGGCAAAAGAATCTTTTTTCGCTTACAAAACCAGCCCGTCAGATTCCCAGTCAATCAGCTCAAACAGGATACATCGCAATGCTATGGTTGAAGACCCCGTAAAATCGCTGTTATGGATAGGGTCAGATAAAGGTCTCAATTGTTTTGACCTCGAAAAAAAAGTATTCTATAGTTACAAAAACAATCCTGAAAAACTCCCCGTTTTCAATGAGAGTGAAACATTTCCCGTAACATTTGATCGCAAGAACAGGCTGGTGTTTGGCGATTATGGATTGGTGAAAATCTGTACGTACAGCTTTCCTTCAAAAAGCATTTCTTATACGGAAGATGTTGTCAAAAGGAATGACAAAAATACCTCCGCAAGCCTGGCAGCGCTTTTTTTCGACGAGAGTAACAACACCTGGGCATGTTCCTGGAATAATCTCGTTTATTTCCGGCATGCTGTAACAGGAACGTGGGAGCGCATAAAGTATAATGCTGCCAATCCTTCTGGTATCAATTCAGATTTTTTCTGGGATGCCATCCAGACAAAAGACGGCAGTATTTATATCGGCGGGATGTATGGATTGTCGATCTATAATCCTACAGGATCCTTTTATACGATTTATAAACCGGCAGAAAAATTAGCCGGGTTACAAGATTTTGCCAATATCACCGGCCTTGTGGAAGATGAAACCGGAAGACTATGGTTTAGTGGCTCAGGTCTTTACAACTACGACTTTAAAACCGGGCAGTATAGGCATTTTCCGGTTTCAATGAATGATCCGGATGCAAACTTCGTAAGTAATCTCACTAAAATAAACGATGAGTTATGGCTAAGTACTCCCCGGGGCATCATGATATTTAATTTGAAACAGCAGAAATTTAAACCATTTAAGGGGATACCATCGTCAGAAAAAGTTTCCCAGATGGGAGTTAACTGGTGTTATGGCGACGGGAAAGGAAATGTTTGGTTTAGTGCTGGCACAAGGTACCTGTACCGGTTTGATGCTGTTCGAGAAATTTGCCGCCGGTACAACCCGGACAGTGTTTTTATCGAGGGTGCAAAATTTACATCGGCAAAAGCATTCTGTGAAGATAACAACGGAGATATGTGGTTCGGAACTTTTTCCGGAATGCTGTACAAATATTCGCACGATAGTGATCAGTTCACACCCTATACACCACCCACTGACCAACGGCCGTTAGTTTTTCAACGACCTATCAACGATATGTATGCGGATATGGAAGGAAAGCTGTGGCTCGCCACAGAGGGAGGTGGATTGATTAGATTCAACCCCGCATCAAACAACTTCAGAGCCTGGAGGGAAAGTGACGGACTCGTTATGGATGTATGTAACCGCATCATACCCGATAAGCAGGGAAAAATATGGGTTGGATCGTATGAAGGATTCACTATTTTCGACCCCCATCTCGAAAAGATAGAGCAGTCAAAGATTGACTATGGCCAACGTGAGAATAATTTTTATTCAAGAGGTAAATATCTTCTCCGCAATGGAAAACTCGTGTTGGGAAATGAAAATACTTTCATTGTAGTTGACCCAAAACTGGCGCAGCGGCAACAGGCTCCGATAATGTCCGTAATCAGCAACATATCTGTTTTTGAGAAACCAATGCCGATATACAAGACTATTGACACCATCAAACTTTCTTACCAGGAAAATTTCTTCACCATTGATTTTTCTTCGTTCACTTCTTTGCCCGATAATTCCATTGAATACCAGTATCGCTTAAAAGGATATGACAAGGACTGGGTAAATAGTGGTAACAGGAATTTCGCAGCGTATACTGGAGTTCCGGGTGGTTTCTATGCATTTGAAGTAAAAGCAAAATTCAAAGGGGGAAACTGGAGCGAACCTGCCGTGTTGGGTTTGGATATTAAGCCGCCGTTCTGGGACACCTGGTGGTTTCGCGGAATTGTCATTGCACTCGCAGTGGCCGGAATCATATTGGTCATGAAACTTCGGGAACAAAGACTCGTAAAAGAAGAAAAAATAAGAGGTGAATTTAGGGAGCGACTTACAGCGAGTGAAATGAAAGCGCTGCGCTCGCAGATGAATCCTCATTTTTTGTACAACTCTCTGAATGCGATTCGTCTTTTCGTTTTACAAAACGACAGTGATAACGCTGAAAAATATCTCGTAAAGTTTGCACGGCTGATGCGTCTTATACTGGATAACTCCAGGCAGGAATGGGTGACTCTTGCGAGCGAGTTAGACCAGTTGCATTTATATATTGAGCTTGAACAACTGCGTTTTAATAATGGCTTCGACTTCTCGATCGAGACAGATAAGTCCCTCCGCAGGGAGGATATTGCCATTCCACCGATGATCATCCAACCTTACATTGAAAATGCCATTCTGCATGGCATCGCTCATAAAAAAGAAAAAGGGCATATCCTTATTTCATTGAAGCCTGTGAATAGTCATTTGGAATGTATAGTGGAAGATGACGGCATCGGCCGTGAGCAGGCAGCGCTGCTCAAAAGTAAAAGAATAGCCGCGCATAACAGCGTTGGGCTGAAGGTCACCGAAGAACGTTTGCAATTGATCAGCGAGCGAACAGGGAAAGATGCCAGTGTTTCAGTAATCGACAAATTCAACAACGCTAAAATGCCCACGGGGACAAAGGTTATTGTGCGACTGCCTTTGATGAGTCGTGAGTCAGTCTAGAGTCAGGAGTCATGAGTCGCGAATTGTGAATAGTCACCGCTGAGGTGTCATGGTCAATGGCGAATGGAATGGGCAGCCGGAATCCCTTTTCTACGCAGCGCACTTAAACAGTTCCTTTAAATTTTAACTCTCGGTCATCAGCTTGCGTAACCATCGAACGGGCTAACAAGAGTGATAGTCCTCCAATAGTAACTACTCACTACTCACTATTCACCACTAACCACCTCGCCCCTCCCGATTCCGAACCCAGATTCCCGCCTAAAAAAAAACCCTCTTTAGACAAAGAGGGACTATTTATTCCTATGAAAAACCAATTACATAAAGAGGGTCGGATAACTTGTTTCACGGGGATGTACGATTAGTGCTGCAGATTAAAAATAACGGTCGGGAGTAGGGAAAGACGATGAAATCTAGCAGTCGGTTGTTTTAAGTTAATAATCAGTCCGAAAAAACCAACAACTCACGACGCTCAGATTTTAGACCCAGAGAAGCTTTTCATCGTCCAACAAAGACCAGTAAGAAAATGGAAAGTTTAATCGCGAAAAATATTTTTATTAAGTTTCGCCAACACGATTAGCGTCAATTAGCTCAAATTCGCGGATCCGGTGTAACATCCTACTGCAATATTATCAGTGCTGCAAGAACCATTCTCTAAACTCTCCTGCCTTTTCTTTGCTGATAGCTACCTCTTCCTTTAACGACTTTAATTTAAGTTGCAACTTTGAAGTATGGTCGACGCGGTAGCTTTGGATAGCAGGTAGGTGAACGAGCACCTGGCGATTGGCGCGAAAAAAGACAGACGGATCAACAATCTCTTCTATCTCATCCAGCGACCTGTACTCCGTAATGAATTTTTTGCCATCATTGTTTAAGAGATAGATGATTTCTTCCTTGACAAAGGCTGCCGTATCTGATAACGTCACTAAGGTAACTGAGCGGCCAATGTGGACGGCAAAGCGTTCCTTATACCTGCGCGTTTTACCGATATCATTAAACATTTCCATCATCTGTCTCACATATACATCATTGTTAAACTTCGACTGAAGCAAATGGAATTTCTCAAACGCCTGCCTGAGCTCTTTTTTATCGATCGGTTTCAATAAATAATCAATACTATTTACTTTGAATGCCCGCAACGCGTACTCATTATAAGCCGTTGTAAAAATGATTGGGCATTCCGGTTTATTGCCAGAGAAGATATCCAAACTAACTCCGTCGGCCAATTGTATGTCGGAGAGGATCAAGTCTGGCGGGGGATTTCTTTGTAACCACTCCTTTGTATCGTTAACACTCGCCATTGGGCCAACTATTGTGGACGAAGGCTCAATTTCCTTTACAAGCCTGATCAGGCTTTCAGCCACCAGGACTTCGTCCTCGATAATCAAAATTGTCATAACAGGGGCAGATTCACTTCAAAAATATCTGTTTCATCTTTTATCAGGACTGGACGATCACTCAGGTAAGCGTATAATTGTTGCAGCTGGACAAGTCCCTGTCTGCTGGAATGTTCGATCTGCCGTTTTATTTGCTTGTTATTGCGAATACGAAGATAGCCATCCCCGTCATAAATTCTAATCTCAAGCGGAGATGTTGATTGCAGAATATTATGCTTGATTGCATTGTCGATCAGCATTTGAAGCGTGACCATAACGATTCCTTTATCCTTTGCATCGCCGGCAATATCGATCGATATTTTCAAAGCGCTTTTATAACGTATTGTCAGCAGGGAAATATAATGGTCCATAAAATTCACCTCCTCCTGTACGCTGACGACTTCATTTTCTTTGTGTTCCAAAACATACCTGTAGACCTTTGAAAGATGCTGCACAAAATCGGACGCGAGGGAAGCATTTGATCTGATCAGCCCATCTAAAGATGTAAGTGTATTAAATAAAAAATGCGGGTTCACTTGGTTTTTTAGATGATGAAACTGCATCATTGTTTTCTCTTTTTCCAATTTGGCTGTCTGAATCTGTAACTCGGCATTTTGAATAACCGACTGTTGCCACTTACTAAAAAAATATTGTTGATAGAAAATAAAGTTAATCAGCACCACAAAAATCGTGAACACCACGAATATAATTGCAATGAACTGCGGGGTTGCATATTTGGGAAGTTGATCTCTATTGAAATAAACCAGCGCGGCAAAAAATGGAGCTATAATTAGTAACGAGAGAAGAATCTGCACCACAATTCTTTTGACAACCTGCTTGTGAAAGGGAATTCTTTTATCAAGAAACTTGCTTAATTGTCCAATCAGCAGCCATACAAGGGTTAGGAAAATAAACTGGCCACAGAAAACAAGAATGTGAATAAACAAGCTCCACTGCGGAATAAGAAAATAACGTATGACAGAGATAAAAAAAGTAAATACGATAATTACAATATATGGAAGCGCTTTCTGTTTCATGCCCTGATTATTTTGCCATCGCTCATCTCAATGATCCTGTCTGAGTTCGCAGCAAATTCAGAATCATGGGTCACAGCAATAATTGTTTGTCCGTTTTCTATTGCGAGTCGCTGCAAAATTTCAAACACTTTTGATGAATTTGCCTTATCGAGGTTGCCAGTAGGTTCATCTCCCATAATAATAGCGGGGTCATTAATCAAGGCACGGGCAATGGCCACTCTTTGTTGCTGTCCTCCCGAAAGCCTGGAAGCCAACTTATTTGCATGTGCTTCCATTCCCACCAATTGCAATTTTTCAAGAGCCCGATGTTCGATTTCTGATGTGGAATATTTCCCGAGCTTTAATGCCGGCAACATTACATTTTTAACCACACTGAATTCTGGAAGCAGAAAGTGAAATTGAAACACAAACCCAAGATGTTCATTTCTAAATGAAGCCAAATAATTTTGCTTTCGACCCGTAAGTTTCTCACCCCTGATTGTCAATTCACCAGCATAGTCAGTATCCATTGTTGACAAGATATAAAGAAGTGTGGACTTACCGCATCCGGATTTTCCAACCACAGATAAAAATTCACCCTTCTTTACTTCGAAATTAACCTCATCTAAAACCTTAAACGGTTCCGGCTCATTAAACATCTTAACGATATTTGTCGCTTTAAGTACGCACATTTTGATTTGAAAATTTGAAGATTTGAAGATTTGAAAATTAGTTCATTCTGAATTCGAATTAAGAATTCAGAATAGAAGTACTGACCTCCAATTTATATACCTCCTATTTACTAATCCTTCTGCTATCTATTGTTCATTCTGCGTTATTCATTATTTGTTCGTTATTCATTATTCATTGTTCCTTATTCATTGTCATTACTATCCCCTAATTATCCTGACCGGATCTATCCTGGACGCTTTTCTTGCGGGAAAATAACCGGCGAATAGTGTGGTTATGAAACCGAAACCCAGGCCGAGGATATAGAACATTGAATCGAAGTTCACCGGCAATGTTTTCAAACGCATAAACTTTGCTTCTGGAAATGGAGTAATCGACAGCAGATAGCAACCTCCGTATCCGAGAAATATCCCCAATAACCCACCCAATATTCCGATGATGACTGACTGTAGTAAGAATATCCCTATAATATCATTTCCCTGGAATCCTGTGGCCTTCAGAATGGCTATGTCTTTCATCTTATTAATAATATTCATGTTCATAATATTATAGATGCCAAAACCAGCTACGAGTAATAGCGTAAAGGAAATAACCGCCGTCATCGTATTACGAATTTTGTCCCCCGCAAGCAGCGACGAGTTTGCCGTTTCCCAATCTTCCGCATATATCTTCAATTGCTCATGAATGATATTTGCAAACGGCCTGGCCTCATTAATGTCTTTTAATTTGATATGCAGGTCGGTTATATACGAAGGATCCCGCATCAGAATTTTCTGTACAGTAGCGATAGATGCATAACTTTTTGAGTCGTCAAAAGCTGACATACCATAAGAAAAAATTCCGACTACCTTGAGCACCAGATTGTTTCCTTCAGGAGTTGTTACACTGACTCTGTCACCCAGTTGAACATTCACCTTTTCCGCCAGGCCTTTGCCCATTACAATAGCGTTGGAGGACGTCAGCAGATTATCGAGGCTACCCTCATCCATTTTCGATTCAAGATTGAAAAGCTCTTTTTGCTTCCGAACGTCAATACCAGACATTGTTCCGGAAATCTGTATTGGTCCGTTATTAAAAAAGACCTGCGTTGAAACCTGCGGTGCTACGCCTTCAACCTGCGGCAGCTTTTCAATTTCGTTTGAAAGAAACAGTGCATTCTTAATCTTAGACAAATCATTTTTAGGACGCTGATGATGAACTACAAACCAGCCTTCATTGTTTTTGTTTGCCTCAGCGATGATCTTCTCATCCTTTACCTGAAGGGGGTTATAAACACGAACATGTGGAGATCCGTCCATCGCCATATCTTCCATGAAATTATTCACGCCGGTCATGAAACTGATCATAATGATGAACATCGAAATACCAAACATCACTCCCATCATTGCTACAATCGTCTGCTTGGGCTTTGTAACAAGGTGCGTTATCGCTATCTGAAATGCGAGCTTCCAGTTCATTGTAAAATGATTGATTGTGAAACAGAATATAATCCACCTGTCACTTGAATCCACTCATTATCTTCGGCTCCCTTTGTGATCTTCACTGCAACAACCCGATCGCCTTTTTTAATAAGTACTGAATCCCCTTTGATTAATGCCTGTCTCGGAATAACGAGCGCCTCCACTTTTTCTTTGATGACAATATTCGCTTCGATATTTAATCCGTAAACTTTTGCCGGGAGTTGATTATCAAACAAAGCGTCCACTCGAAAAGATTGTTCGACTTTATTTAGAAGAGGATAAATTTTATACAGTGTTGCGGAAAACGTTTTACCAGGGTAAGCATCCATCGTGATAAGAATTTTCTGTCCTTCTTTTACTTTTTGAAAGTCATCTTCATCAACCAGCAGCTTTGCAATCATCTTACCACTGCCTACAAGTGCTATTGGTTGGTTTGGATAGATCATATCTCCAGTTTGTTTTACTACGTCATATACAATACCATCCGCGAAACTTTTGATCAGGCCATTTCCTTTTGATGTGCTAGCAAGTTGTAACTGGTTATTCGCTTGCTGCAATTGCAAAGCTGATGACAAACGCTGCTGCTGTAGCTGCTGATGCAGGCTACCAACTTCCTTCGATGTGGTTTGATACTGCAACATATATTTTTCATAGTTGCTCGCAGAGATCGCATTCTGATCGTATAAATTTTTATAGCGCTCATATTGCTGCCGGTCGTTTTCCAGTCGTATTCTCGCTGCTGCAAGGCGATTTTGTATTTCCATCACCGCCGGTGAACTGTTTCCGGTTACTGGCAATGTTTTCTGTACGAGCTGCGCAGCGGCGCTCACCTGCGCCTGCTGGTCGTTATTACTTAATTTAAAAAGTAACTGTCCTTTTTTTACGCTATCCCCTTCTTTCACGAAAGCACTTTCCAGGAAACCATCGGTTGCAGCCACTACTTTGTATTCATTTTCAGGAACAAGGGTTCCGGAGGCATAAACAGCTTCTGTCAGTTGTCGCATCTCAGGTTGAACAACCTTTTTTTGTTTACAGCTTATAAAAAACAGTATAGCGGATATCACTAAAAAATATTGTTTCATTTTATTGAATGTTACTGGTGATCATTACATGATATAAAATCCCATCTGACAGATTCTGCAACTGTTCCATCTTTGCGTGGGTATATTCAGAAAAAATGTTATTGAAAGCATCAAACTCCATCACTCCTTCTTTCAGATTCAGACGCGCTATTCGTAGATTATCTGTCGCAGTACTTACTTTGGCTTGAAGGATGTTTTTTTTTGCAAAAGCACTTGTGTAATTATTCCACCATTCCTGTTGTTGCTGAATCAACCCTGATTCAGTTTGCTCTTGCTGTATATACGCTGATTGCAACAACAGGTCGGCCTTCTTTTGCTGACGGCGATAATAACCACCGTTGAATAAAGTATAGTCGAGTCTTAATCCGATCGTGCCAACATCGAAATGGATATTTTGGCTAGAGTTCATTTGCCAGTTATACAGGTAACGGCTCGACAATGACAACTTGGGAAGAGCAGCTTTTTTGCTTTCAATGAGGTACTCTTTAGCTACTTCTGTCCTCGCAGTCACCTCATTCCAGGCGGGCCGGTGAGCAATCTTTGTACCGTTATAATCATTCAAAGGCCATTCGAAACCGGCGATTGAATCTCTCAATTCAAAGGAAATGGAAGCCGGAATATTGAGCAATGAACGCAGGTTGATGAGGCATTGATTCCATGCCTTTTCATAATCACGTTGCGCTGTTTCAACATTGAGCTGCAAATTTTTCGAGCGGTTGTAATCTGCAGGATCCAGGATGCCATTTCTTTTTCTTTCTTCGAGAATTCTCATCAGTTCATTCACGACCTGGATATTCTCTGTGTTTAATCGCATCATTTCCTTCGACACGAGCGCCTGGTAATACCATTGTGTAATTTGCGTACGCAGATTTTCCAGCATCGCTTTCTGCGACCATGAGGTTTCGACTGATTGCAATTTTGCTTTCTCCAGCTGTGCCCATTTTTCAAGATTGATTAGTGGGACCGTAAGTTCTACCCCCGCTGAAAAATTCCATGGCATTCCAAATTGGACTGTGCGAAATTTGCCGTTTTGTCCCCCAAAGGCGCTCTCAGGGATTACTTGCGTAGGAAGTATTGCTCCATAGTCGGCCGTGCCAAAAGTGTTTAATTTCGGAAGCAAGCCGGCTCGTACAATTACAAGATCTTCTTCAGTCACCGCCTGCCGTAGATGCCCCTGTCTGGCAACTGTACTATTCTTGTCCGCGTAATTTAAAACTTCGTTGATGTTAGAAAAATGAACCTGGGCAATTACAGGAGATCGTGAGAATAGAATCGCAATTATATATATCCACCTGTTCATCTTTGGTATTTTACACAAAGTGACATATCAGATGGGAGCAAGACAAACCAAAGGCAATAAAGCGGAAGATTGGAACATCAAAGCGGAAATTCTCTACTTAAAAGGCCCGCGCAAAGACGCAGTACGCAAACAGAGCTAAACCTTGCGACGTAGCGCCTTTGCGGGAAATTTTCGTCAGCGTTTATGCTTCTTCGCAAAAACAATGATATTTGAATCCTGAACTATCCAACAATTAATCTATGAACCCTAGCCGGTGGCTTCTACTGATCGTGACAAGTGCTTTTTTACTTTCATGCAGCAGTACAAAAAAGTTTTCGTCAGAAAATCCAACACCCCGCTCATTACCCACCTTACCTGCATCGCAAATTAATATCCCGGTAAAGATTTATGTAAAGCCATTGCTCGCGATGATGGATACAATCACAGCAAAAGAGTTCACATCTGAACAATGGCCTAATTATTACCAGCCCACCTGTGATTTTCGATATAAGTATCGGTTTGTTCGCAGCCCTTTTTCATTCAGTTGTATTAATAATAGAGTGAGTATCGGTTTCCAGGGAAGCTATCAGATCGCCGGCAGTAGAACCGTTTGTGCTTTTGATAAGCAGGTATCTCCATGGGTTTCAGGAAGCTGTGGATTCGGTACCGAGCTTATGAGGAAGGTGGATATCAATATCAGTTCGATACTGGAACTATTACCTCGATACCAGGTTCGTACCACTACAAAGATCGACAGGTTGCAGGCGCGTGATAAATGCGTGGTGTCTTTGCTGCAAACTGATATGACAAAGGAGGTAATGGATAGCATCCGGGCATCGATCGAAACGTACACGACCAGCTTTGATCAATTCGTTAGCGCCGTCAACAATAATAAGTTGCTCCAGGAATGGAGAACCAACGGAAACCGCGTCTTCCCGGTAAGCAAATACGGTTATATGAATCTGAATCCATCCATGCTACGTGTGGGCAAGTTCAATTATGAAAGGGATACGCTGGAGTTTTCCGTCGGTTTTCACGGAATTCCACATTTCTCGTCAGACAGCTCCTCTATTGTTACACAACAATACCTCCCTTCATTCAATAACTCGGAGAGCGGGCCGGGAATCGCAACCTACCTGGACGCTGTGTATGAATACGGTTTTCTTTCCAAACTGTTGAATGACAGTCTACGCAACAAACCGTTTGAGGTAGATGGCAGGACCTTTCTGATCAAGAACATCAACCTCTCCGGTACTGCGGAAAATAAGCTGCTGATAGACGTATCATTCGACGGAAACCGAAGGGGCACCCTACACCTAAGTGGAACTCCGTTGCTTGATACTGCCCGCCAGGTCCTGACAATGCCGGATATAAGCTTTTCACTAGACTCACGAGACATGCTGATAAATATCGCAAAGGGATTATTTCGGAAAAAGATCATGAAAAAATTGAAAGATCAGTCGGTATTTGATATTGCGGAGCTAATTAATAATAATAAGCAGATAATAGAAGCGAGACTAAACCAGCAAGTCAATGAGTGGTTATCGACAAGAGGCAATTTCCAGGAGCTGAAACTGATCGGTTTACTTCCCAGGCAAAATGCTATGCAGATACAATTATTCATAAAAGGGAATATTACGGTGATTGGAACCCCCACGATCCGCGGATTTGCGATAAAATAGTGTGCAAAGGGCAACCTTCGAAGATAATATTGCGTAAAGCAATAAACCGGAAAATCTGTAACTTATATAAGGAGTTCCTTAAGGTAATATATTATCCTTGCTCACTGAGAATGCAAAAATAGCCGCATTATTAACTGGTTGTCGCAATAACGACCGCAACAGCCAAAAGGAATTGTATTATATCCTTCGCGGGTTTGCCATGAAAATTTGTTACCGGTACACAAATCATGCTGAAGAGTCTGAGGAAATCATGAACGAGGCGTTTGTGAAACTCTACAAAAAGTTAGATCAGTTTGATGAATTCAGGCAGGAAGACAGTTTACTTTCTCTTAAGGGCTGGTTTAAACGAATCTTGGTGAATACATGTATTGATCATTACCGGAAGAACCGCTCTTCGGTTAATGGCCACATATTGAATGAAGAGTCCGACAAGTTGCCCGACCGCAGTGAAAATGGATTAGACATGTTATCATATAAGGAGATCATTGGGGCCATAAAACTATTATCGCCGGCTTACAGAACAGTGTTTAACTTATTTGTGATTGAAGGATTAAGTCACGAAGAAATATCAAAAAAACTCGGGATATCTGTAGGCGCATCGAAATCCAATCTGTCAAAAGCGAGGGATAATCTCCGAAAAATATTACTTAGCAAATCACATTTTAACCTCTATGCACCTTTCTGACAAAGATCTTGACCGTTTGAGCCGCGAAGCTGCGGAACAGTACGATGTGGAGCAAAACCCATCGGGCTGGGACAAGCTTGAGCAAAAGCTCAATAAGGATTTGCCTGCAAGGGACCGGAAGGAAAGGCGGCGCTTCTTATTCTTCATATGGATATTCGCCTTTTTGACCGGTGGAGGCTTGGTGTGGATGTTAACGGGACACCATACACGACAAACTATTACGTTAAAAGAGGGATCTACACAAACTAGTCAGGTTCCTTCTGAAATTAATGAGAAAGATCCATCTCTCAAAGAAAGCAAATCAAAAAATTCGAATAGCGATGAGCAGCGGAAAAAAGCTGATGATCAAAAGCCGGTTCGAGAGCAACAGGGATTAACCGCTGAAAAGGAAAATACAACGCAGGCCGAAAATAAAGTACCTGAAAAGGAGCCGTCGAACAATAGTCAGAAGTCGGATAAAGACATAGATAGGTCCGGAGTTTCTCCAGTAGCCAATGAAGCTAACTTCACCAGTAAAAAACCTGTACAGAAAAAGAGCAAAAATAAACCGGTTAAGGACGCCGGAGTTGGTGAAGTTTCTGCGCTTTTTGCCCCTGTTCAGCGTCCTGATAAGAAAAATAATTCTGTGATAAAGGATAACGATCCTTCACCTGTTACTGACGGCAATAAAGCTGAGAATGACGTTACTTCTGCAAAAGAAAACCCTTATGTAGGTACTGAACAAAACGAAAAACCTTTAGTAGGTGACAGTTCGAATCAACATGTGACAGCGTTAATAAAATCGGGTGTTGATTCCAGTAGCACCGTCAAAAAAGTGTCCATGCCAAAAGGCATATCCGGTTTTGACAAGGGCCTGATAGTTGGTGCCGTCGGTGCTCCTGATATGAGTAATGTAAAATTTACAAATACCGATAAGGTTGGATATAATTTCGGTATCCAACTTGATTATAGAATCTCCCAAAAATGGAGTGCGAATACTGGAGTTATTTATACACGGAAAAATTATACATCACAGGGAGAAAATTTTAACCCTCCCAAAGGGTCATGGCTCGACAACGTCAATCTCGACCTG
>DAINQQ010000031.1:32270-34978 GCA_036742645.1 Flavitalea sp. | reverse complement strand
CTGGAAATACGACGGGACTGTTTCTTGCAGGGATAGTCCATTCCCGTCAGGGATTGCATGTCGGTAGAAAAACTGATCCCTAATGAACAAGCCCGTAGGGATTGAACACGAACACAAAATGATCGGCAATTAATCAACCGGGTTAGGGATTGCCATGTTTTCAAAACAAAAAAGCCGTTCCTGGGAACAGCTTTCATTAAAATCTTTAGGTCGTCAAACGTAGATTAATCTTCGATAGGCACAGGTTTGAGGTTAAACGATCTTCAACGGATGGTTTGGATTCTTTTCGGTTGTTTCAAGGATTGGAAGGTTTTTCATGACTCAGGAAATCGGACCAGGTTTTGGATTTTCGGTAGGTTTAGGATTTAGTGCTTTTCGGTTATTGGTTTTGGACTTTTCAAGGGATTTGGCAAAAGACTCTCAACATTTGGCTTTCATTGGATAATCGGATCAACAATACAAAGATTGCCCTTCTTTTTTCGGTTACATAACCTTTTCGATTAACGACCTCACATGATCGATTTTTGGGCATTTTTATTCGATTTGCGAGTTATGAGTGCAGTTGACGTTGCTCTGGAGTGTATAGTTGGAGGCCTCACAAAAAATGCACCTGAAGACACAACGAAGAGAAGAGAGTAACGAATTCGCAAAAGCCCTAAAAAAATTCCCACTATATTGGAGCTATGACTGAACCTTCATTTACGAAACTGACAGACCTTGCCGCGGAAAGATTGGGTGGTAAAACGATTCTGTGCAGTGATGACTTTTTTGCTGACCAAGAAAATCTTTTAAAACCCGGACGTGGAATTTTTATTCCTGATAAATATACCGATCGCGGTAAGTGGATGGATGGATGGGAGTCACGCAGAAAAAGAATTCCGGGTAATGACTGGTGCATCATTCAACTTGCTACTGCCGGGAAAATTCATGGAGTTGATATAGATACGAATCATTTCCTGGGAAACCATCCGCCTCATGCGTCGGTGGACGCCTGTAATATTCAGAAGGGAAAGAAAATAAACTGGGAACATGCTGATTGGAAAGAAATTCTTTCCCGGTCTCCACTTCAACCAGGTTCCCAAAATTTCTATGAAGTAGGTAATCGGGCAGTTTACTCTCATCTTCGATTGAACATTTATCCTGATGGGGGTGTTGCGAGATTAAAAGTGTATGGAGAAGTGGTTAAGGACTGGACCTCTTTTGATGAAGAAAAACTTGTCGATCTTGCGGCAGAAGTGAATGGAGCAAAAGCCGTCTTATGCAACGACATGTTCTTTTCTCATATGGATAACCTTATCATGCCTGGCAGGGGGAAAAATATGGGAGACGGATGGGAAACAAAACGTAACCGCAATCCAGCCAACCGCGATTGGGTAATTATTCGTTTGGCGCATAAAGGATATATCAATAGTATCACTATCGATACAAATCATTTCAAAGGAAATTATCCTGACAGCTGCCTTGTTGAAGGTTGTGTTCTGTCGAGTGACGAACAAATACATGCTTCATCCGAAATTAATTGGAAACCGATCCTGCCTCAATCAAAACTAAAAGCCCATCAAAAACATTATTTCGAAAAAGAGATTGTTGCTAAGAATGCTTTTACGCATGTACGCTTATCGATTTTTCCTGATGGCGGTATTAGCCGGCTGAGAGTGTGGGGTAGAATAAAAAAGTAGTTGGATGAAAGCTTTCCCCAAAAACTGAACGAAGCACATAACTTGCCTAACTTTAAAGAGATGCTGATTGCCGTAAGTGCCGAAAAAAAAACTAATCATGACTATCGCATCATTTGATCACCTGGAACCTGGAGCAAAAAAAGCATTGTTACTTCAATGTTGTGGTTCATCGGCATGGGCGGAAAAAATGATTAAGATGCCACCTGCTGAAGACCTTATCGATCTCTTTGAAGATGCCGAAGAGAAGTGGTATGAATGCAATGAGGACGATTGGAAAGAAGCGTTCAGACATCATCCAAAAATCGGCGATATTGACGCGCTTAGAAAGACGTTCTCGTCTGACAAATTCGCCGCAGATGAACAACAATTAATTGACCAGGCACCGGAAGAAACGCTCGAATTGTTGGCAAAAGCAAACAACTTGTACGAAAAAAAATTTGGTTATATTTTCATCGTTTGCGCCACCGGTAAATCCGCCGATGAAATGTTGGAAATACTAAATGCGCGGCTGGCAAACACTCCTGATGAGGAAATTAAGATCGCGATGGACGAACAGAACAAGATCACTAAATTGAGACTGGAAAAGTTGTTTGAAACTGATTAATCAACCTGTTCTGACGCACCCCTAAAAATGAGCCAGGTCACCACACATATATTAGATACAACCCGCGGCAAACCTGCCTCGGGGGTTCCAATAATTTTTTATAGCGGTCAGGATAACGAATGGACTGAAATTACTCGAGGTATGACTAATGAAGACGGAAGAATAGCGGATCTCTTACAACACGATGTAGTACTGAAGAAGGGAACATACAAGCTACGATTTGAAACAAAGGGTTATTTCGACAGAATCAGTATTCCCACCTTTTATCCATATATAGAAATTATTTTCGCTATTCAATCGGGCGAACATTACCATGTCCCACTTCTACTGAATCCCTTCGGTTACTCAACATATAGAGGCTCATAAAAACTCGAGCCAATCATTCACAACTAAATCAACGGGCTATGAATTTCTCCATACAAGAG
>DAINQQ010000031.1:0-32260 GCA_036742645.1 Flavitalea sp. | reverse complement strand
ATGAGAAAGAGTCGATACTGAACGAGCTACGAATTGCAAATCTTCGATTTCAAAAAATATACCCGGGCGACAATCCCGAGCGTCAGGCCGTACATACGCTATACGGCGGAGCCAATTTATTCAAATCCGACACTTGCATAAAACTGGGCGAGGTTGCTTTGAAAAACCTGCAAACTTATGCACCTAACTTTGTGATACTCGCAAATGTTTTGAAGCTCGATGGACACGAACATTTGCCGAATCTCGAAAGGGACATCGAAGAGCTCTCGCACAAGTTAGACGCGATGCACGAATCCGACAGAAGGAAAGAAGCGGGTTGGTTGGCATATTCGGTTTATAATAAAATCGTCAATAAACTGAAGACCGAGCCTGTTGAAGACTTCCGCATTGATTTTGAAGACGGTTTCGGTAACCGTCCTGATGATGAAGAAGATACTACGGCGATCGATGCGGCGAAAGAGCTTGCTGCTGGAATGCAAAACAAAACCATTTCACCATTTATAGGAATCCGTATAAAGCCTTTTACCGAAGACTTGAAATATCGCGGAGTACGGACTCTTGACTTGTTTCTTACCACGCTTCTGTCGATAACTAATGGAAAATTGCCAGACAACTTTATCGTCATGTTGCCTAAGGTGACTATACCTGAACAGATGAAAACGATGGTAAAGTTGTTTGCCATCCTGGAACAGAGAAACGCACTTCAACCAGGTACACTTAAAATGGAAACGATGGTTGAAGCAACACAGATTATTATGGATGATGAAGGCCGGAACCCTTTGATGCGAATTATCCGTGCGAGTGACGGCCGTTGTATTGCCGCTCATTTTGGAACTTATGACTACACAGCATCGTCCGGAATCACTGCAAAATATCAAACCATGGGTCATCCCGTTTGTGATTTTGCACACCATATGACCAAGGTCGCACTGGGAGGAACAGGTATATTTATTTCAGATGGCGCAACGAACATTATGCCCATTGGTCCGCACCGCGACGAAAATCTTACTTATGAGCAGCAGACCGAAAACAGGGAGGCTGTATACAGGGCATGGAGACTAGGATTTCAACATACCACTCATTCGCTGATTAACGGGTTGTACCAGGGTTGGGATCTCCACCCTGCTCAATTACCAATGCGTTATGCAGCGACCTATACGTTTTTCTTAAGCAGCTACGAAGAAGCCGTTATCCGGCTAAAAACATTTGTAGAACGTGCTGCTATTTCTACATTAACGGGTGATATTTTTGATGACGCGGCTACAGGCCAGGGTTTATTAAACTTTTTTTTACGGGCCATGAATTGTGGGGCTATTTCGCAGGAGGAAACCCTGGCGACTGGTTTATCGATCGATGAGATTAAAAGCCGTTCATTTTATTCGATTCTTGAGTGCAGGAGAAAGAAAACGGGCGCGCTGGGTTGATATGTTGTCAATGAAAAACAGGAACACATGTCTGTAGTTGCCCTCTGTGCCCGTCGGTGAATTCCTCTATGCTCCCCTCTGGTTAATGTGACTATCAAGTGCAAGCTTTTTTAACCACAGGGATACACAAGGAAGGCACTGAGGGCACAGAGAATTTCTCCGGCAGGTTCCTGCACAAAAATAAAAATCAACGAAAGCTAAACGAGAGGAAGTTTAAAAACATAAACTCGTTATCTTCGAGCCTCGATTTTTAACCCCTTTACTCCTTAATAAAATTTTTACATTTTAATCTTTTTTATTATGGATAAGAAAAATCAAAAATCATCACTCGGAAACGGTAACGGTCATAGCAACGGGGATGGTAAGAAAGCTGCTAATACACTTACAACCCGGCAAGGACATCCAATCACGGATAACCAAAGCCTCCGGACGGTTGGAAACCGTGGTCCTGCTACTTTAGAAAATTATCAATTTCTAGAAAAGATTTCACACTTCGACAGAGAGCGTATACCCGAACGTGTGGTACATGCGCGCGGCGCCGGTGCTCACGGTTACTTTGAATCGTATGGCACTGTAGGCAATGAACCTGTTTCAAAATATACCCGTGCCAAACTATTTCAGCAAAAAGGAAAACGAACACCCCTGTTTGTTCGCTTTTCAAGTGTAATTCATGGCGGGCACTCACCTGAAACATTACGCGATCCGAGGGGTTTTGCTGTAAAGTTCTATACTGAGGATGGAAACTGGGACCTGGTGGGAAATAATCTAAAGGTATTTTTTATTCGAGATGCCATGAAGTTTCCGGATCTCGTTCATGCTTTCAAACCAGATCCTGTAACAAATCGTCAGGATGGACAGCGCATCTTTGATTTCATCAGCGGTACTCCGGAAGCGATGCATATGATTACTTTTCTTTTCTCGCCATATGGCATTCCGGCAAGTTACCGGCATATGCAAGGTTCTGGAGTGAATACTTATAAGTGGGTTAACACTGACGGTGAAGCTGTGCTCGTTAAGTATCACTGGGAACCTTTGCAAGGGATAAAAAATCTCACCCAATCGCAGGCTGAAGAAATCCAGGGCAAGAATTTCAATCATGCTACGCAAGATTTATACGATGCCATCAAAGAAGGCAATTTTCCCGAGTGGGAACTTTGCGTGCAAATCATGAGCGATGATGATCATCCCGAATTGGATTTCGATCCACTGGACGATACTAAAATATGGCCGACTGATCAGTTTCCCTTTTTGCCAGTTGGAAAAATGGTGTTGAACAAAAACCCGGAAAATTATTTCGCAGAGGTTGAGCAAGTCGCCTTCGGGACCGGCGTTCTTGTTGATGGTTTAGATTTTTCCGACGATAAAATGTTACAGGGACGTACCTTTTCTTATTCGGATACCCAGCGTCACCGCGTAGGCGCAAACTATCTGCAATTGCCTATTAATGCTCCTAAAACACATTTTGCCACTAACCAGCGCGATGGGCAGATGGCTTATCATGTAGATATGGCGAAGGGTCAGAATCCCCATGTTAATTATGAGCCTTCAACGTTGAAGGGACTGAAAGAAGCACCCAAAGCAGGTAAAGATCATGAACCGCAGTATAATGCCAGACTTGTTCGGCAGAAGATCGACCGCCAGAATAATTTCAAGCAGGCAGGCGAACGTTTTCGGATGTTCGAAGACCGGGAGCGCGAAGACCTGATCACGAACCTCGTCAATACTCTTGCTCCAACTGAAAAACATATCCAGGAAAAAATGGTTGAGCTATTCACGCAATGTGATCCTGAATATGGACGCCGGGTGAAGGAAGGATTGCAAAACGCAGCGAAAAACATTTCCTCCGGGCCGATTGGCTCAACAAAATCAGATGAAGCTGTTGAGCAAGCAGAAGCAGTTGCGAAAGAATCAAAACCTTATTAAGGTCTGCGAAAACAATGGTTTTGAGATCAAAAGAATGGAAAGCCAGGACATGGATCCTGGCTTCTTGTTTTTTCTGGGTCCATTCCGAAAAAAGACCCATGAATAGCATAATATAAATTTTGACAATTTCCGAAAGTAGGTTTTGCAGCAGACTTTGCAGGTGCGATGAGCAATACTTTTTGCACCACCAAGGTGGTTGGTGTTCTAAGCACCCTGTAAATAGTCGCTCCTGCACCCTTTGCATTACAATTTCAGCCTTCATCTTTGTGTTGTCAATTAGCAGACTCAAGGAATATCAAAAGCCTGAATTCGGGCAATTCCGAATTCTTTAATTTAGCTTATGGACAACTCAGGTCTCATATTTATTCCTGATATCAGTGGCTTTACGAGCTTCGTAAACAACACGGAGATTGAGCATAGCCGCTTTATTATTGAGGAGTTGCTTGAGACGATTATCAATTCGAATCAGCTTGGACTAAATATTTCAGAAATTGAGGGGGATGCCGTGCTGTTCTATAAGTTTGGCGATCCGCCGAAGGTGCAGGAGCTCGTTCAACAGGTCGAGAAAATGTTCACCGAATTTCACAAGCAGATTCTCCATTATCAAACCCGGCGCTTGTGTCAATGTTCTGCCTGCATCAATGCGGCCGATCTGAGTTTGAAAGTGATCATACACTATGGCGAGTTCTCGTCGTACAAAGTCAGGGAGTTCAGTAAGCTTCTTGGTAAAGACATTATCGTAGCGCATCAGTTGTTGAAGAATGATATTGAACAGCATGAATATATGCTTGTAACCGATCGGATTCCCGCCCGGGAAGAGTTGAAAAATCTTCCATCCTGGGTGCACTGGAGTGAGGGAAGAAAGGTTACCGAGGCAGGCGAGGTGCCTTTCAACTATTCAATGCTTACTCCTCTCAAAGAATCCATCTCTCCCGAACCCGTACCCGAACTCGAGTCAGGTGAAAAAACAAAAGTGGCCAGCGCATCGCATGACTACGATGTTGATATGATAAGTTTATTGTCTGTTATTGGCAGGTATGCCGAAAGGTCTGCATGGTTGGAAGGGGTAAAAACAGTAGAGGAGGTAACGGATAAAATTCCTCAACTGGGTACGCGGCACAAATGTGTTTTGGACCAGGGTTCGGTCGTGATTCACTATAGCAATTTTGTATATGACGCAGATATGATCATTGTTGGTGAAACAGACGAAAGTAAAACACTGAGTACTTACTATACTTTGAAAAAAATTTCAGAGAGCAAAACAAGACTTACGCTGGATTATTACATTATAAAGAACTCTTTCAGGGAATTTCTTTTTGGTCTGACACAAAAGAACAAAGTATCAAAACGGCTTGAGAGGTCATTGGAAAGGCTTGAAAAACATATTCAAACGCGGCAGTGGGTGTAACAGTTAACAACTTGTAACAATAGCATCGAGACCGTCGACTTGTTAGGTCTTAACTCCTTTAACTTAAGTTAAAAGATTTCAAAATCGTTTCAGAGTCGTCATAGGGTTAAAATTTCAGTTTTCCTCACGCTTAGTTCCTTTGATATAGATCAATGTTATTTATTATTCCATCACAAGAAAAAGCGACACATGGTGACGTAGTTTTGTGAACGATAAAGGGATTAAGAAAAACAAACAATCCGAGACGTTATCTCCATGTTTAGGATTCTACGCATGCTTAGTTCTTAATCATGGAGAGGGTTCACACAACAACAAAATTTTATGGAAGATAAAATCTTAGGCTTGCATCATATAACTGCTATCGCAGATGATGCACAGCGCAATTACGAATTTTATACAAAAGTTCTTGGACTTCGAATGGTGAAGAAGACGGTCAACTTTGATGACCCAGGGACTTATCATTTTTATTTCGGCGACGAGGTCGGCACGCCGGGCACTATTCTTACTTTTTTCCCGTGGGAAGGTATCGGTAAAGGAACGATCGGAACAGGTATGGCTACCGGTATCGGTTACTCGGTTCCATCGGGTAGTCTTGAGTTTTGGACCGATCGATTTAAACAATTTAATGTAAAGCAATTTGAAGTCGGTAAAAGATTTAACGAACAATTTTTGCGGTTTGAAGATCCGGACGGCTTGAATCTGGAATTGGTCATGCCCTCCACTGAAGACAAACGCAAGCCATGGGTAACCACCGACGTTAGTGCGCAGGTTGCTCTTAAAGGTTTTCATAGTGTAACACTTACACTTAAAGCTGTGGCACCGACGGCTGAGATTCTTACAGAAGCTTTTGGTTACAAGATGTTCGGACAGGAAGGAAATCGTTATCGATTTGTTACAGACTCTATCGACACTGCTTCCATCGTAGATATTATTGAAATGCCATCCCTCGGACGGGGCAAAAATGCAGCCGGAACAAATCACCATATTGCTTTCAGAGTTAAAGACGATAATATTCTTATGCAGTACAGGGAAAAGATCGAAAAGAGAGGGCTGAATATAACTCCTAAAATAGATAGGGATTACTTTTTCTCGCTATACTTCCGTGAACCAGGCGGTGTGTTATTTGAGTTGGCAACGGATAATCCGGGTTTCACCCGGGACGAGCCGGCCGATCAATTGGGAAGTGCTTTAAAACTTCCAAAACAATATGAAAGCTCGAGAGCAAGAATTGAGCAGGTGTTACCGAAATTAAGCTGAGATGGGTCTCCAATCTAATCATCGTTTGGAGCTGACAAGCTTTCAAAATGCGAACTGTTTATGATCGTATCTGTATTCTCTTTATCGAAGATGTCGTAAATAAAATTTCAATCATGGATGAAGTACAATTAAAGCTCAATGAGCAAAAGGAAGGCGCCTTTAAAATTATCGAAACTGATGAACAGATAGGTGAAATGGCTGTTAGCATACAGGAAGGTGTACTTACCGCATATCACACTGAAGTTCTGGAAAAGGCGGAAGGGAAAGGATATGCAAAAAAACTATTAAACGCAATGACCGATTATGCCAGGAAGAACAAACTGAAAGTAATTCCTCTTTGTCCTTATGTTCATCTTCAGTTTCGTCGACATCCCGATGAGTATGCAGATATATGGCTGAAAGAGCAAGCTGAGGGCTAAAGGTTTTTACGAATAACCTTTACTGAATAATCATCAATCATTATGCATAAGAAAAATATAGTCTTCACCGGCAAACCTGTAAACGAAGCAAAGAAAGCGCTAATTCTATTACATGGACGGGGCGCCGATGCCAGCGATATTCTGTCGTTCTCATCCTATCTTGAGGTAAAAGATTACGCACTGGTTGCACCTGAAGCCACAAACAATACCTGGTATCCCTTTTCTTTCATGATGCCGCCCAGGCAAAATGAGCCGTGGCTTTCCTCCGCATTATCACTTGTAAAAGAATTAGTGGAGGATTTGATGAAAGCCGGCCTGTCATCGGGCAACATCTATTTTGCCGGGTTTTCACAAGGAGCATGTCTTACCCTTGAGTTTGTAACAAGAAATGCAACAAAATATGGCGGAGTAGCGGCCTTTACAGGAGGACTAATTGGAGACAAAATATACAAGGAAAACTATAAGGGCGATTTTCAAGGCACACCTGCATTTATTGGGACTAGCAATCCTGATCCTCATGTGCCGGTAGAACGAGTTCATGCCACAACACACATTCTAAAAAGCATGAATGCGGTTGTAACGGAAAAAGTGTATAACAACATGGGGCATACGATTAATGAAGATGAAATTAGACAGGCGAATTCCCTTATTTTTAATCATGCCTGACCGCGACAAAAACTAAAAGGAAAGACTACGCTCCTAAAAAATAGATATGAGATTACATAGATTTCCCGCCGCTGAAAAAGTACTAAAGATATTGGCTGGTTAAAAAGCAATTTCTACTTCAGGTTCGGCGATTATTTTAATCCAATCAAGAGTGCTTTCGGCACGCTTGTGGCACTCAACGATGATTATATTCTCCCTGGTAAAGGTTTCGGTGTACATCCCCACATAATATGGAAATTATCTCCATCATGCTCTCAGGCAAAATGAATCATAAAGATTCAATGGGTTATAGCACAGAAGTAGGAGAGGGTGGAGTACAGATCATGAGTGCAGGAGCAGGCCTCAGACATGAAGAATACAATATTGGTGAAGACAATGTAAACTTTCCGCAGATATGGATTCAGCCTAAACAACAGAATATTGTTCCAAGGTACCAACAGCGAAGTTTTCCCCATGAGACCCGAAAAAACCACCTCAAGGTTATTGTATCTTATGAAAAAGGTTTCGAACATTGATGGATAAACCAGAATGCGAAACTCTTTCTTGGCTATTTTGATAATAATAAAAGGGTAAGCTACAGTATGAATCCAGTCAATAAATGTTTATTTATTTTTCTGATTGAAGGGCATCTAAACATCGGTTCGGAAAACTTGCATACACTGGATGCTGTCGGTATATGGGAGGCTGCCGACATAGAAATTCAATGCAATGAGACTTCGGACTTTTTAATAATTGAAACTCCGTGAACCAAAAATAGGTGCATCTTTGCCGGATGCATTTCCGTTCTCCTACTTAACCGTCCCCGGTTTCGGTGATTTTCAAAATCCTCATAAGTGCACAGCTTTGCAGGTCCTTTCTGCGAGCTGCGGGATTTGATGAAGAATTTGTCGATCGTCTTACCAATAGTGAAAGAAATTTATCACGGTGAAATCAATCCAATGTCAACAATACATGAAATGGTTAGAGCCGCTCACGCCGGAGAGAAGGGAGGCTGGAATATATTGTATAACCATTATTACCCTGGTCTTTACGCCATAGCGTTGCAGCACTGTGATGATGGCACGATAGCGCAAGATATGGTTCAGGAGGCGTTTACAATAGCCTACTTAAAGTTGAATCAATTAAAAGATACGATGGCATTCAGCGGCTGGATAAAAAGCATACTTCTCCATGCTTGCCAGAAACATTATCGCAGGAATCGGAAAAGCAAATGGGGAAGCATCACCGCTATTGAAACTGAAAAGTTGTGGCATGATGATCTGAACAGGCAACAAGATTTGCTTTCTGTGAAGAGCATTCTTCATGCTAGCATAGCAGATTTACCGGAAGTGTTGCGCACTACTCTGTTGCTGCGTTATTTTTCAGCGTTCCAAAGCTATGAGGACATCGCTGCGGTTCTAAGTGTTCCGGTGGGTACAGTTAGAAGCAGATTGAACCAGGCGAAATCGAAACTTTCAGAACAATGGAAAAAGCCCATTGACGGCAATGCAAAGACGTTACAAGAAAGTGAATCATGGAATAGCTTTTACGAGAGTACACTTTCGGGGATACATCATCATGAGAATTGCAAGGACAAGTTTATTAAACACCTTCGCAATGATGTCCGGATTATCACCCCCGGAAGCAAATCAATCCACGACAACTGCTATTTTGAAAGAATGATTTACAATGACAGAAAAGCGGGAAGTTGGTTATCGCCCCTCAATATTATCACCAGCGGAAATATCTCCATCATTGAATCAAAGCATTTTAATTCCACGGAACATCCTGATCATTGTCCTGCTGGTTCGGTGATGGTTATATACCGAACTCAAGACAAGGTTAGTACGTTGCAGCTGCAGGTTTTTAAATCATAAAAAAATATTCCACGTGATCGAACTTTCCCTGGGGATTGAGTCTCTTTAGTTTGAATTTACCAATTGATCGTGTTGGTTAAACAGAATCACAAACCAAATTGATGTCTTAAACACAAACTTTTTATGAAATATGCAATTATAGGGGGAGCAGGAAATATTTCAAAACCGCTTACGAAACAGCTACTCAGTGCAGGTCATGCTGTAACGGTCATAAGCCGGAATGAAAGCAATCTCGAAGAACTGATGCAGTTGGGCGCTCATCCTGCAATTGGATCTTTGGAGGACGTTGAGTTTTTAAAAAAAGCGTTTGCAGGTGCAGACGCCGTCTATACAATGTGTCCAACCAACATGATGGCAAGTGACCTGATGGAATTTTACGTAACACTGGGAAGAAATTATTCGCAGGCTGTTGAGCACAATAATGTCAAATATGTCGTAAACCTCAGCAGTATCGGCGCTCACCTTGAGAAAGGGGCCGGGCCGGTTTCTGGTGTGCATATAGTGGAGCAGGCATTGAATAATTTGAAGGATGTAAACATCAAGCATCTTCGTCCCGCCTATTTTTATTACAACCTGTTTTCTTACATCCCTCTGATAAAAAACGCAGGTATCATTGGAAACAATTTCCGCACGACAGAAAAACGGTTTCCGATGGTTGATATTGCAGATATAGCAGCCGTTGCTGCGGAAGAAATGATAAGCCTGAATTTTTCCGGCCATTCATTCCGCTATATTGCAAGCGAGGAAACCGATACAGATCAAATTGCCAAACTCGTAGGCAAATGGATTGGCAAAACTGATTTGCAATGGGTAACTTTTACTGACGAACAGGCTTTAGAAGGACTGTTACAGGCTGGGTTGCCGAAAGAGATATCTACTCATTTTGTCGCAATGGGAAATGCTATCAATACCGGTAAATTATTTGAGGACTATTGGAAGCATCATCCATCCCAGATGGGGATGGTCAAGCTTCAGAACTTCATGCCTGCATTTACATCAGCCTATAATACTAACAATTAGATATGAACAGGAACATTTTAGAAGCAATCGTAGTTGGTGCCGGACATGCGGGATTGAGTGCCAGCTATTACCTGAAGCGACTTGAAATCGACCACGTCATTTTTGAACGTGGAAAGATTGGTGAGTCATGGCGGTCACAAAGATGGGATTCGTTCGCGTTGAACACTTCGAATCGTCTCTCCTTGTTGCCTGAGGACACTTACACAGGTGATCAACCGGAATGCTTTGCCTCAGCCAAAGAGTTTGCTTATTCCCTCGAAGCTTATGCATCAAAATTCAAGCTCCCTGTAAAAGAACATGTGACTGTTATAAATATCAGCAAGCCAGCGGGCCGGGAAAATTTTGTTGTTACCGTTGCGGAAAATAATATCATCAAAACATATCAAAGCCGGCAGGTAATTATCTGTTCAGGAAATCAGAATACAAAAAAGATTCCTGCATTTACGAACAGGATTTCTACAGACATCGAACAACTGCATGCGAGCGAATATCGGAACGCTTCTGCCTTGCCTGATGGAGCAGTGCTGGTGGTCGGAAGCGCCCAATCAGGTTGCCAAATCACGGAAGATTTGTTGGACGCTGGAAAGAAAGTATATCTCTCAACTTGTGCGGTTGCGCGCATTCCGCGACGATACCGCGGCAAAGACATTATGGATTGGCTAATCAAAATAGGATTTTTTGATATGAAAACGGCCGATGTAACCGATCCCAAAGTGTTCTACATGCCGGCTCCACAGGTTTCGGGAACTGGTAAGTATGGCCACACCGTCAGTTTGCAGCAGCTTGCATGCAGGGGGACCGTGATTCTGGGCAGACTGAAAAGTGCCGATCCCGAAAATGCATTTTTCATGTTAAATGCGCGTGAACACGTGCAGTTTGCAGATGAGTTTTCGAAAAAAGTGAAGGATATGGTTGATGAATTCATTTCAAAAAACCAACTCGTTTTGCCGGCGCCTGAGGAAGACCTGGCTGATATCCCTAATCCTGAAGCAGCCTGGGTGTCAAATACCAGTTCAATTAATTTCAAGGAGAATAATATCAGTTCAATTATCTGGACAACTGGTTTTGGTAAGGACTTCAGCTATGTCGATCTGCCGGTGTTTGATAAAGAGGGAAATCCGCAGCATGACGAAGGTGTGTCAGTTGTAGAAGGCTTGTATTTCCTTGGCCTTTCGTGGTTACGAATGCGCAAATCAGGCGTCATATACGGGATAAAAGAAGATGCTCAATACATCGGTAATAAAGTCTATCAATACTCGAAGAAGCTTCAGAACGTGAAAGTTTGATGTGCTTTTCCTTCGTCGTGTCCGTTGTGTTCTTTGTGAACCTGGACTGAATAATCAGAGGGTTCACGAAGAACCCAAAGAACATGAAGGAAGAAGTACAAACTGAAACTCCTTATAAAAAGATAAATCTCGCACACGAGTTCCCTTTTTTTATCCGGGAGCCGCAGCAAGCTTTAAATTCGCGTCAAATTCTTTGCGTTGAAGCATCTTAAAGCGATTAATAAGTACTTCTGGAAATACCGTGTGCGGCTGAGCCTGGGTATCCTATTTATTGTCCTTTCGAACTATTTTGCAATACTCGCTCCGCAGCTCACCGGATACATTTTCGACTTACTTCAACAGCAGCTTGGGGCTAATCGCAGCGTTGAAACCGAGGTTCATAACTATGATCCTGCCGTTTCGTATCTGATCGGAGAAATAGGCCAATACAAATTGAACTTTAATCAAAGCGTGGCTTTCACAGGTATCGCGATCCTTGTATTTGCCCTATTGAGTGGATTTTTCATGTTCCTGATGCGGCAAACCATCATCGTGATGAGCCGTCACATTGAGTTTGATCAGAAAAACGAAGTCTTTCAACACTACCTTCAACTCGATATTAATTTTTACAAAACACACAGCACAGGCGACCTTATGAGTCGTATTGCGGAAGATGTAAGCCGTGTGAGAATGTACACCGGTCCTGCGGTAATGTACCTGGTGAATCTTCTTTTTCGCATTTCCTTCTGTTTATTTTACATGATCAAAAAAGATCCATTGCTCACGTTATATGTGTTATTGCCATTGCCCGTGCTTGCGATCACTATCTACGTCGTCAATTCGATCATTCATCGCAAAAGTGAACGCATTCAGGCATTATTAGCATCACTAACTACGAATGCACAAGAGTCGTATTCCGGTATCAGGGTTATCAAATCATTTGTGCAGGAAGAAGCGATGTACGGTTTTTTTGATAAGAACAGTGAAGACTATAAGACAAATGCGATTGGACTGGCCAAAGTTGAGTCTTTATATTTTCCCTCCATGGCGCTTTTAATTGGTTTGAGTACGCTCTTAACGATCATGATCGGCGGATTGTATGCAATACAGGGAACGCATGGCGTAGATATGGGTACGATCGCCGAATTTGTGATGTATATCAACATGCTCACTTTTCCAGTCAGTGCCATTGGATGGACCGCCAGCATGATCCAACGAGCTTCAGCCTCACAAAAGAGACTGAATGAATTTCTGCAGACGCGGTCGGCCCTGCAAACTGCCGCGCTGCCGGTTGCAAAACCTCTCGACGGGAATATCAGTTTCCGCAATGTCGATTTTGTATATCCAAACACGGGGATCCAGGCGTTGAAAAACTTTAATCTTAATATTAAGAAAGGACAACGGATTGCCATTATAGGGCACACGGGAAGTGGAAAGACCACTATCGCTCAACTGCTCTTAAGGATGTATGATCCCACATCTGGAGCCATATTTTTAGATGACACAGACGTGCGTGAAATGGACATTGGCACCCTTCGCCGACAGATTAGCTATACCCCGCAGGATGTCTTTTTGTTTAGTGACACTATCGCCAACAATATCAGTTTCGGCTTGATGAATCAGCAGGCAGCCAATGTTCAGGAAGCGGCTCACTATGCGAGCATGGATAAAGAAATTGAAGGATTTCAGAATAAATATGGAACTCTTGTGGGAGAACGGGGTGTTACACTCAGCGGTGGGCAGAAACAGCGGATCTCTATTGCACGGGCCCTCATAAAAGATACGCCCATCATAGTTTTTGACGATTGCCTTAGTGCCGTCGATTCCAAAACCGAAAAGCAGGTACTTGCCAATCTAAATCATTTTTTACAGTACAGAACAGTCATCATCATCACCCACAGGATCTTGTCTCTTTTCGACTTTGACAAAATTGTCGTACTCGAAGATGGTGAGACCGTGGAAGAGGGAAAACACGATGAATTGCTAGCGCGCAATGGGTACTATACTTTTCTATATCAACAGCAGCAACTTGAAAAAGATAAGGAACGAGCAGGTGATTAGTAGAAATACCCTAAATACCCTTATAAAATACATATGAAATTTTGCCGATTCGAAAACAATATTATATTTGTAACGGTATAAATTTGAATCAGACCTTTAAATTGTAAAACCAACTAACAGTGGCGTACGAAAATAACGACAAACGAATGGAAAGCGTTTACAGCAAACGCATCAGAGCAGGAAAGCGGAGAACTTACTTTTTCGATGTGAGAGCTACCCGCGGAAATGATTACTACATAACTATTACAGAAAGCCGCAAGAAATTCAACGAGGATGGATACGACCGGCACAAAATCTTCCTTTACAAAGAAGATTTCAACAAGTTCCTGAAAGCTTTGACTGAAGCAGTAGATTATGTAAAGACTGATCTAATGCCTGATTTCGACTTCGATGCCTATAACCACGACCAGGTAGCGGAAACCGAGATCGAAGCGGATATAGCCACTCCTGCACCTTCCATTACAAGCGTCAACACTGCTGCTACTAACGGAATACCTTCCATCACTTCCTCGGCAAGTCCTGGGGAAGAAGTTGATAAATGGTAATACTTATTAGAAATAAATTAAAAGCCCCTGAACTCAGGGGCTTTTCTTATACTAATTATCCCTGGTGAGACGTTCTGTCCTAAACCCCTCAATATCCTTGCATGAAAAGCTTTACTTTCCGTATAGTCTTCTATGCGTTTGTCTTTTCCTTCCTGATCAGTTGTCATAAGAAACACAAAAAATCCGCCAAGTACGATAACATACAAAAGCTCATGGAGCAGGAATTCGAGCGGACGAAAGATCCGTTGTTGAATGTTGTACCGACCGATCGCTTATTGGAAGCGATTGAAGTGAGGGATGCGAAATTGAACGCTGTGCAGACACTAAGTGGTATTCAAAGTGTGAACACGGCTGTTTCCGGCATCACCTGGCAGGAAAGGGGTCCAGGCAATGTTGGGGGCAGAACGAGGGCTTTATGGTTCGATCTTTCCGATGCGGCCAACGGGTATAAAAAAGTTTGGGCAGGAGGTGTGGGCGGAGGTTTGTGGTATACGAATGACATCACAGTCGCAAGCCCGGTATGGAACAAAGTAAATGATGCTTTGGAAAATATTGCGATAAGCTGCTTTGTACAAAGCACCACGAATCCCCAGATCATGTATTTCGGTACTGGAGAAGGTTGGGAGAATGTAGACGCAGTGCGGGGATTGGGAATTTGGAAAACCATGGATGGTGGTGCCAATTGGACGCGCTTAACATCGACCTCGACTTTTTATTTTATACAGGATTTGTTGATAGACAATAACGGCCATCTCTATGCAGCACTGCGGTCAAATGATCAGGGTGGGGGAAGCGTCGGCATTCAGAAATCAACAGATGGAGGAAACACCTGGACGCAGGTGTTAGACAATAGTTTTGCCAAAAGTTCGCGTGGTGCCGATCTCGAACTCGCTGCCAATGGAGATATTTATGCGTCGATGGGAACAGTTACGAGTAATGGAGGGATCTACAGGTCCATTTTTGCTACTCACACAAGTAATACAGGTAACAGTGGCACATGGACCAATATAACTCCGAATGCCGCGGGAACTATAACTGATCCAAACAACTTTTGGCAACGCATTGAAATTGCCTGTGCGCCGTCTGATGCGAATACTGTATACGCTTTGTTTATGGGGCATGGAAGCAATTACGATAATTGCGAATCGATTCAGCGTTATAATGCTGCTTCAAATAGCTGGACGGCGTGTACTGTTCCCACCATTGTCGACCAGGGGTCTGGTTCGGTTTTTACCCGGTTTCAAACCTTTTACAATCTTATAGCTGCGGTTGACCCCAACAATGCCAACTCATTGTATATTGGAGGAGTTGATGCGTTGAGATCCAAAGACGGAGGATCAACTTGGGATCAAATGACAACATGGTCATTAGCGGGTGCCGTGGGATTCACACCTAATCAAAACGTACATGCCGATCATCATGCGATTCAATTTGCGCCAGGCAGTTCTTCAAGGGCGATCTGGGGGACTGACGGCGGTGTTTACTACACTTCAAATGCTAACATTAACGGCGCCGGAAATAAGCCCACTTTCACATCAAAAAGTAGCGGCTATAACGTCACGCAATATTACTCCGTAGCCATGCACCCAAGTAATTCGAATTATTTCTTAGCCGGGGCACAGGATAACGGCACACATAAATTCTCCAGTTCTGGTATAAACAACGTTTCATTGGCTTCCGGCGGCGATGGTGGTCTTTGTCATATTGACCGGGATGATCCGAGTATTCAGATATCTTCCTATGTATTGAATAACTACTATGTATCAACTGACGGTGGAATTAATTTTGTGGCGAGATCAAAAAATGATAGAGGAAGGTTTATTAATCCTACCGATTATGATGACGCTGCCAATATTCTTTATTGTGGTGACAGTGCGAAAAGTTTTTTTAGATGGACAAATCCGGCCGCAGATGGAACCGCGGAAAATGTTTTAGTCTCAGCATTTGGCAACAGCGCTGTAACACATGTGGCCGTTTCTCCATCCACGGTGAACCGGGTGTATTTTGGATTAGCCAATGGTTCGGTCGTGCGGGTTGATAACGCAAACTCGGGCACTTCATTAACTGGAACGGTGGTTAAAACGGGTACCGGCTGGGTATCATGTATTGCTGTCGATCCTGCTAATGAAGACCACATGCTGGTAACTTACTCTAATTACGGTGCTGCCATGGTCAACGTGTTTGAAAGCACAAATGCACTAGCTGCTTCCCCTGTATTTACATCAGCTGAAGGTGACTTACCCGATATGCCCGTTCGATGGGCGATGTTTGACCCAAGAAACAGTGATTGGGCTTTACTGGCCACTGAGTTAGGCGTGTGGTCTACAGATAACCTAAACGCAGGTGCAACTACTAACTGGAGTCCTACCAACAGTGGGCTGGCGAATGTGCGTGTGGATATGTTGCAGTATCGGACGAGCGACCAAACAATTGTAGCAGCAACCCATGGCCGTGGCCTTTTCACGGCTGTTCTACCGCCGGTTACCACACCTGACATCAATTTCAATACGAGTACAACTTCAGCAACAGAACAAACCACCAATACAAGTGGGTGTCGTACCTATACAGACTATTCTGTTCTCATGAGCATAAAAAATGCGCCGACGGGAAATGCAGATGTTACTGTCAATATACAAGGTGGAGGCACAGCAACCCTGGGACTAGACTATGACTACACTACTAATGGAAACTTTACGAGTTCTTCGAACACGGTTGTGTTTACAAATAGTGCAGTTGAAACGAAAACGGTAACTATCCGTGTATATAACGATGCTGAAGTGGAGTCCTCTGAAACGTTCATTATGAGTTATTCGATCGGTGGAACTACGAATGCACAGGCAGGAATCGGTGCGCAAACGCATGTGGTGACAATAGAAGATAATGATATCACACCCCATGGTAGCTCATCATCAACACACACGGTCGGTACAGGCGGCTTCCTTACAACCTCTCCGTTCGATGCAACATTACAGAGCAAAAAGACTCATTTCTTATATAAAGCGAGCGAGCTCACTGCAGCAGGAATAACGGCAGGCGATATAACTTCTATAGCCTTTAATATAAACAAACAAAGCTCGCGGCCTTACCAAAATATGCAGATTAAGATGGGAGCCACCAGTGTGAATTACCTCGTCGATGGATCAGCATCCGTGGTTTCTGTTAATACCGTAAAATCATTGGCATCATATTCCACGGTGAATGGATGGAACACATTTATGCTGGACGTTCCTTTTTCATGGAATGGGACAAGTAACATCGTAGTGGAACTCTGTTATGACAATGGTAGTGCGAATGGTGCTCAAACTGCTGATCAAACATTTGGATTTAAAGACGGAGGAACAGTTAGCCAGGGAAATACCTTTTACCAGAATAACATCAATTGTGCCGGCAGCTTTTCAAGTGTTGTTTATTATCCTGAAGGATTCAAGCCACAAGCACGTTTTGAAAAAACGTCACCAGGTACGTCAGTTGCTTCGGCCGTGGTTACGCGCAGCGAATATTTTGCCGCGAGCAATGATTTATATTTTTATAACAGCACCGGGGAAATTCTGGCACGCGTGAAAAATTTATCCTCGCATAACTATGGCTGTATGGATGTGATTCTTGATAGGGCAGGAACAGGAGCTACAGCTTTCTGGAATAACAATACCGCTAACCGAATTATGAATAAAACGTTCCGGATCATCCCGACAAACAATAATGCCTCCGGATTGTATCAAATCACTTTATATTATTCCCAGGCGGAAGTGGCCGGATGGGAAGCTGCGACAGGACAATCATTCAACAATATTCAATTAATCAAAACAGCCGGTCAAATATCTGCTGTAACCCCTGCGTCAGCAAATGCTGCCGGAACGATTGAAATCGTCACACCGGTTCGCGGAACCTTTGGCTCCAATTATACACTCACTTATACATTTAACGACGGTTTTTCGGGATTTGGTGCCGGCATCGCGGGGGCTGCGCTGCCCATAACTCTTTTGGATTTTGTAGGTCAGTTGAAACAACACAATATTGTTTTGGATTGGAAAACGAGCTTCGAGAGCAATAGCAGCGGCTTTGAAATCGAGAGATCTTATGACGGAAACAACTTCACGAAGATAGGTTTTTTAAAAGCGGCAGGTAACAGTAGCATTACACGCAGTTATACATTCACTGATAAAGAAATCACTCAAATAAATAATTACTACCGGTTAAGACAGGTCGATCTTGATGGCAAGTTCACTTATAGTAAAGTAATTGTAATAAAGAATGCGGTAACTGCTAAAATGCCATTCACTCTACTAAATAATCCTGTTCAATCGAGTATAGATATTCAATTCGGTGAAACGGGTGAAGGGACGGTGCAGGTTCGATTAACGGATGTTAGTGGAAAGCTCATCAAGGCATGGAACGGTGCTAAAGTCGCGAATCGAAGAGTTAGAATTGATATTACTGACAGGAACCTGAGCAAAGGGGTTTATATCCTGCATGCAAGTGTGAATGGGAAGGAATATTCAGAGAAAGTAATTGTTAAGTAAGCCCGATTCTTAGTTTCCTTCGTGTCTTCCGTTTTGTCCTTTGTAAACTCCTCGACTGTACATCACGCGAGTAACGAAGAACACAACGAAAGACACAACGGACAGAAGGTTTTTATTCTGATGATTTTTTTTGTTTGGGAATTAACTCTCTGCGTGGAATCGCATTTGGCATCCTGCTTTCAGGAAGTTTCTGCGTAGAACCGGGCATTTGTGCAACCTTTTCCATATCCGGCACCAGGCAAGGCATATTGTCGTAGGGTAATATGTATACTTTTCCCTTAGAAGTCGTATGAGAAAATTTTCCCTGGGATAACAAGCTGTTTTTTATCTGTGTTTCTACTAGAGATCTTTTTCCTATTGTATCAAGCGTGATAGAAGGCATTTGTGCTATCAAAGCATTGCTGATTAGTAACAGGCAGCTGCCCGGAATTATCTTTTTCATGGGCGATCTTTTGCAGGGAAGTGATACTATAAATTTAATGGATTTATTTCATCCTTTTAAAACAATTGATCAATCCATTGGTAGAGGAGTCATGATTAGTGACCAAATTATCATGTTCCAGCTCGGGCAAAATTTTATTGGCAAGTTGCTTCCCCAATTCGACTCCCCACTGATCAAAACTGAAAATATTCCAAATTACTCCCTGTATAAAGATCTTGTGTTCATAAAAAGCAATGAGCCGTCCCAGGGTGAAGGGATTAATGATTTTAACCAGGAAAGTGTTGGTAGGTCTGTTTCCCGCAAAAACCTTGAATGGAAGCAGCTGTTTAATTTCGCTCTCATTTTTTCCTGCTTTTAATAATTCTTCTCTTACCTCAGCGCTGTTCTTTCCATTCATCAAGGCTTCGGTTTGTGCAAAGAAATTGGATAGCAGCTTCACATGGTGATCACCAATCAGGTTATGACTGATAGCAGGAGCTATGAAATCTGAGGGAACGATAACTGTGCCCTGGTGGAGCAATTGGTAGAATGCGTGCTGACCGTTCGTTCCCGGTTCTCCCCAAATAACCGGCCCGGTATTGTAGGTAACGGGTTCACCATTGCGGTCGACACTTTTTCCATTACTCTCCATATTGCCTTGTTGGAAGTATGCTGCAAAACGATGCATGTATTGATCATATGGAAGGATCGCTTCTGTTTGTACGCCAAAAAAATTGATGTACCAGATACTGATCAGTCCCATCAACACAGGAATATTTTTTTCAAAAGGTTGACTCTGGAAATGGATGTCTGCGTTGTTAGCGCCCTTAAGCAGTTCTACAAAATTGTCGTAACCTATTGTCAACGCGATTGATAAACCAATTGCACTCCATAATGAGTATCGTCCTCCAACCCAATCCCAAAATTCAAACATGTTTTTCTTGTCAATTCCAAATTGAACAACTTCTTTTTCATTTGTTGATAGCGCGGCGAAATGCTTTGCAATATGCTTTTCGTCCTTTGCATATTCAAGAAACCATTCTCTTGCCGTATACGCATTTGTCATGGTTTCCTGGGTTGTAAATGTTTTCGACGCTATAAGGAAAAGGGTTTCTTCGGCATTTAACTTTCGAAGGGTTTCAGCGATATGAGTACCGTCTACATTTGACACAAAATAGGTTTGTATACCTTCGACCCAATATGCTTTCAGGGCCTCGGTGACCATGTAAGGGCCAAGGTCGCTTCCGCCAATGCCGATATTTACGATATACCTGATTTTCTTTCCCGAATATCCTTTCCATGCGCCCGAATGAATCGTGTGACAGAAATCTTTCATTTTTTGTAAGACCTTATTGACTTCGGGCATTACATCTTTTTCTTCAAAAAAAACCGGTTCGTTCGAGAGGTGTCTAAGCGCGGTGTGAAGTACGGCTCTCTTTTCCGTTGCATTTATTTTGTCCCCAGAAAACATGGCCGTAATAGCCTGTTTCACCCCGCATTCTTCCGCGAGGTTAATCAATAAAGTCAGGGTATCGGATGTAATACGGTTTTTTGAATAATCAAGTAATAGGTCTCCCAAATCAATAGAGAATTTCGCAAATCTGTTTGAATCCTGGGTGAACAACTCCCGCAGGTGAACGTGTTTCATTTTCAGAAAATGTTCTTGCAGGGACGCCCAGGATGCTGTATCAGATGGATTTTGATTCAGTAGCATTGTTTTCTGTTATGACGCGTAAAAGTAGGAAAGCATTTTAACATTAAGTTCTCATCTGTGATAAGTATTACCACGTAAATCCACCGAAAAGCTTTCTTATCTTCATGTTTAAAAATGAAATGAGCTTATTTTCATTTCCCTATAAAATAAAAGAACTTATTGCCGTTATTAATCAATACATCTATTTAAAGAACGAAATATGACACTCCTTGAAAAAATAATAAAACTATTAACTCCATCACTACCTAAACCCGCCCTTGCCCGAGTTCCGGCAGGTAAAAATTCCAAGTAAGGAAATTCAATCCTAATTACATATTGGAAGGAAAGTGCGGATGAAAAAGTGATCAATCGCTGTCATAATTTATTTATGACTTCGATGATATGCCCGACCATTTCAGGCGTAATATCGAGATGCAAAACCATGCGTAGTTGGGTGGCGGAAATTGCAAACAATAAGATGTTTTCCCTGCGCATTTTTTGTATGATATCTTCATTCGAGTAGGCAGACTTGATGCTGAAAATGATAATATTGGTTTCTACAGGCAGGATTGTGGCTGTAAACTCTTTTTGCTCCAAAGCGGCGGCGATCTTCCTGGCATGCTGATGATCCTGTTCAAGTCGATCAATATTATTGCGCAAGGCATAGATACCGGCTGAGGCCATGAATCCGGCCTGGCGCATCCCTCCGCCGAATACTTTTCTAATCCTTCTTGCCTTTTTAATAAATGGCGCATCTCCGATCAGGAGGCTTCCAATGGGGCAACCCAGCCCTTTATTAAGGCATACAGAAATGCTGTGAAACAACCTGCCGTATTCTTTAGGTGATTCCTTTCTTGCGACCAATGCATTAAACAGCCGGGCACCGTCGAGATGAAGCGACAATGACTTTTCCTCACATAGTTTGCGGATGGTTTGGATGGCCTGGATGTCATAACAACTTCCTCCTCCTCGGTTTGAAGTATTTTCAAGGCAGATCAGAGACGTATGTGCTTTATGGACATCGTCTGCATTAATGGACCGAGCAATTGCTTCCGCTGTCAATTTTCCACGTTCTCCTTCGATCAATTTCACCTGAGCTCCGGAATTCGAGGCGATTCCACCGCCTTCATATTGATAAACATGCGCAGTTTTGTCGCAGATCACTTCATCGCCCGGCTGAGTATGAACCCGGATAGCTATCTGGTTACTCATGGTGCCGGTAGGACAATATAAGGCGGCTTCCATCCCAAACATTTCTGCGGCCATTGATTCAAGCTTATTCACAGATGGATCTTCCTGGAAAACATCATCTCCGATCTCTGCGCTCATCATCGCCTCGAGCATAGCGGCGGTAGGTCGGGTAACAGTGTCTGATCTCAAATCAACTATCATATAAAGAAATAAGACAGCGAAAATAAACGTAATCATTCATTAAAAAGCTCTCGCACAGCGATCAGGTTACAACGGTTGCAAAACATTTTATTTTTAACTGTTCATTAATTAAACCTGATTGCATACCGGCTTTCCAACCGGCGTCAAATATTTTTTCCCCACCCTAAAAGGTATAGCCATGAAATCTATTACGTCCGTATTAGTGGGTTGCTTTATTGTGTCAACCCTGCTTGTTACATCCTGTAAAAAAGAAAATAGCGTTCAATCTCCAACTGTTACTGAAGAAGAATCTCAAGCAATCTCCGAAGAAAATGCGGCGGCTGACGCAGAGTTTGATGAAGTCACTGAAATTGCATTGACTGCAGATGCTGATCTTGAAATTGCAGCTTCCGAACAAAATGAAACAACCACTGTTAGTGGAAGCCGAACCCACATTTTCAGGGAACTTGCCTTCCGGTTAGGTGCCTGTACAGAAATCACAGTGTCGGGGGACACATTCCCCAAAACAGTTACTATTAATTATGGCGATGGCTGCCTGTGTCGGGATGGCAAATTCCGGAAAGGAGCTGTCATATTACATTTCACAGGTCCTCTTCGCAGACCTGGTTCCGTAGTTACCGTTACATTACGCGATTATTTTGTCAATCGGGTGCATATTGAAGGCATTAAAACAATTACAAATCTTAGTGCCGGGGGCGCCATTAAATATTCGGTGAAGATAGAAGAGGGCCGCATCACCTGGCCGAACGGAAGAGGTTTTACGTATGTAGGAAGTAGAACTGTTTCACAGATCAGTGGAACGGATACTAGAACGATCACAGACGATATCTACGAAATTCAAGGTCGCAATCAAACTGTTTATGCGAATGGTGTGGTTGTCGTGAAGAACACCGAAACGCCTTTAATCAAAAAAATATCCTGTCACTGGCTGGTGCAGGGAATTTTAAAAATCAAGATCAACGACAGAACATTGTTCATCAACTATGGAAATGGTGATTGTGATAACAAAGCTATTGTAAGCTGGGCAGGCGGTGAGAAAGAGATTACGTTGCATTGATGTTTGTGAGTGGTGACTGATCAGGAGTCAGAAGTGATTTGACGATGCTAAATTTAATAACAACAAAAAGCCTGCTGCGTTAGCAACGGGCTTTTTGTTTAGTTGATAAAGGGAAAGAAAGAAGCTAAAATTTCTTTTTCGTAAGATCTCCGTCGCTGGAATTGTGCTGTCGGTTCGACTTCACTCACCATTGACCGTTAACGGCTCACAACTCACCTCTCACTACTGGTGTTCTTTCTTGTAATGTTCGAGCAATGCATCTCCTCCAAAATCATCTTTTAAGTCACGTACTACACTATGAATATGGTTGGCATTTCCTTGTGTATTGTCGAATTCTATAATGATTGTCGGACCCTGAATACGATAGTAATAACCCTTCCCTTCGCCGCTCTGGGCTCCGGCCCATAGAAAGCGGAGATTAGTTAGTCCCGCAGCGTTGAGTTCCCTGATCATATCGTCGGCGAAAAGCTTGGTATACCTGTGAATGTAAATGGAGATGAGTTTCATAAGGAGGGATTGCTGCGACGGTGTCAACGTTGCATAGGTAATGCCCTCATTTGATTCAATCTTCGCTTCTCTGCTAACAAAAGTGATGATGTCACCAGGCGCTCCGGACTTACTCACAGCAGTTTGTAATTGCTGACTGGTCAATGAATGTAGGAATGAAAATGCTGCTTCTGTTTCTTCTTTCAAAGGTTGCTTGCCTTTTTGTGGGCCACTTGGAACGATTGCAGGATTAGACCCAAGAAAACCCGGAGTTCCACTAATTAATGTGTTGTTCATTGCAGCAAAACTAAAAGAGATATGATGTCCTTCAAACCGCCAGCCCCAGCTATTTTTTGGATGAGGGTCGCCAAAAATTATGATGAAATACTTGCCGCTGTTCCGATATTCATTATCTGAACGGTTTTCTAACACCCGCAACACATTTTCGAGGTTGATTATGTCGATTGTCTTTTCATATCCGCTTGTGCTTAAGCAGGACTTCAATAATGCAAACGCTTTCTCTTTCTGATCACCTGTAAGCTCATTTAATGAAATGCCTTTTCTATCTGACTTCGGAAAATAATGCCAGTTATATCTTTCTTTATCATCAAGCTTATATATCGTTTTCTGGCGTTGTTCGTCGTTAAGGCTATTTAAAAAGTCCTTTGCAGGAATATCAATCTGCCTTGACTGCGTCATGGCAGGCTTTTGACTGAGCACGCTTATCATTAAAATAAATAAAGCTTTCATAACTAATATTCTGGTGTCCTTAAAGATACCAAAAACATAAACGAAAAGGTTCCTGGGGACCGTCGGAGGTATTTTCCTTTTCATTTGTCATCCTCGATGTAATACATGTAAGTACTTATATTTTGGTAAGTATTCAGGCTTATGTGATTCCGAAAATTATTGTATTTTAGTCCTTCCCCGAAAGGAAGCATTGGGTCACAGTCGAAGATGCAGGAACTTTCTTCATTATGCTGAGGCTGTTTATGCTCTCAATCAAGCTTGCTTTAGATTTAACGGGGGAAAGGAAGATAGATCCTATTGAAACATTTAAGCAGAAATTCCACATGGTAAAGTTAATTATTGCAGATGACCATCATATGGTCCGGGAAGCGTGGGCTCTTTTGCTAAGCCGTGATCCGAGAGTTGACATTGTGGCGACATGTGAAAACGGAGAAAGAGCAATTGCAATATGCAAGGAATTGCAGCCGGATGTCGTATTAATGGATATAAACATGGAACCTGTGAACGGCATTGATGCTACAAGGGCGATCCGTCAGTTCTCTTCTCAAATCAAAATAATCGGTATTTCAGTACATACAGACCTGCCTTATCTCAATGCCTTAATGCAGGCTGGCGCCAACGGCTACGTCACCAAGAATTCACCTTGCGAAGAGATGATAAAAGCCATTATGCTTGTAGCTGATGGCGAGAAATATTTTTGCCGGGAAATCGTGGAAATTCAACGGAACGGCGAGTCAGAGAGGTTTTAATTGGTCATTGACACGGTACTCTTTTCGTTTTTAAACGCTTCGCGAGGCTTCAATCCGAGCTTGTCAAACATAGCCATATCTTCCTCAAACGCGGGATTAGGTGTGGTAAGTAATCGCTCACCGGCGAAGATCGAATTCGCGCCCGCCATAAAGCACAAAGCCTGTTCCGCAACACTTAGTTCCAACCTACCTGCACTTAGGCGCACCATCGTTCTGGGCATAAGAATGCGGGCCGTTGCAATCATTCGCACCATATCCCATGCATCCGTTTTAGCGTTATTTTCCAGGGGTGTTCCCTTAATAGCAACCAGTGAATTGATAGGTACACTTTCCGGGTGTTCCGGAAGAGTACACAAAGTATGAAGCATCTTAATTCTATCGTCATGGGTTTCACCTAAGCCAATAATACCGCCACAGCAAACAGTTACACCTGCTTTGCGAACATTGTCCAGCGTTCGTAAACGATCGTCGTAAGTACGGGTGGTTATAATGTCGCCGTAATATTCTTCAGAGGTGTCCAGGTTGTGGTTATAGGAATATAGTCCGGCGCCCGCTAATTTTTTCGCTTGTTCTTCTGTTAACATTCCCAGGGTGCAGCAGACTTCAAGCCCGAGTTCATTCACGCCCTGAACCATCTCAAGTACCCTGTCGAAATCCCTGTTATCCCTCACTTCCCTCCATGCTGCGCCCATACAAAAACGTGTTGATCCAGCTTCTTTGGCCTTGCGGGCGTAATCCATGACCTCTTCCTTTTTCATGAGAGCCTGCACATTCACGCCAGTATTATACCGCGCTGCCTGCGGGCAGTAGGCGCAATCTTCGGAGCAGCCTCCTGTTTTGATGGAAAGTAATGTGCAAACCTGTACCTCACCGGTATCATTATACTTTCTATGTATTGATGCTGCCCTATATATAAGATCCAGCACTGGAACGTTATATATTTCTTGTACTTCTTCTAAACTCCAGTCGTTTCTAAGCATGGCCATATTGATAGACTATAATTGGTTAACTACTACACTTGAATCCGGCAATAGTTTGAATTTCTGGTAAAAATAGTGATTAAATAAAACGCGAAAGGTATTCACGGGGCTCATCTTCTTATAAAATTGATTATAATCCTGATCAGGCAAATAAACGGCATTAAAAATAGGAAAGTCATACGTTCTCGTCCCGGAAGGAAAATTCCTGTAACCATGATCTCCCTGTATTAAAATCACGGTTTTTCTTTTATTCGTAGCCTGAATATAATTTACAAGGTCCCTTATGATACTATTTACATATAAAACCTGTTGGGTATAGGTTTTAAATGGTTCGTTGTCAGCAATGAAATCTTTTCTAACCCGTCCTGTGGAATCAAATATGTGAGGTTCATGCGTAACCATAAAATGGCCATACACAAACTTGGGTTTTCGTTCTATTGACGCCTCAGTTGTCCCTTTTATTTTTGAGATTGTAATGTTTAAATCCTTTACTTTTTTTGTATGAGAAGGCGGGTTCGCTCCTGGCTGGTCAACTTCGAGCCGCCTAAAGTTCCATAAAATATCCTTCTTGAATCGTCCGAAAAAAGTTGCAAGATATAGTTGTTCTTCAGACAGATAATCGAAGTAATATGCAAGCCCGTTTTTTTCAATTGAATTATTAAAAGGTGCTATAAACCTGATTAAGTAATTCTCTTTCTCCAAAATGCAAAACGTTTCATTTTTACTTAAAGAGCGGGTCGCCTGCAATTCATTTACCCTTGAGCCTTTACTGACCTTTTCCCCGTCAAAGTAATTCATATTAAAAACTGAACTTATTGAGAAGGGAGTCAGGTTATAATTAGACTTACTATGGGGTATTATGTAAAAACCTTTCTTCGAAAGCCAGTCTGTAACATCGCTATTGTCAAAATGCCATACGTCTTGCAATGTTTGATTGCTTGTATATTCATCGAATACCAAATAAAATATGTCTGGCTTTGTTGAATCTGGTAAATCAAGGGGAGTATAGTTATTACACATAGACAACTCAGGATAAATCAGGTTATGATCTTCCATGAATCGTTTTGCCTTAAATAAGAGTGTAAAAACTTCGACGGTGCATAATATAATCATCAGGACATTCAAATACCTTGAAAATCTGCCGAGCGAATCCGGCCTTTTGTTCAGGTAGAAGGTGAATAAAAGTATTATTATAAAGGTGGTTGGTACTACAACCTTATAAGAGCTCAACACTGTTTCTGCAAAAATCAACTTTAAAAAATCATGATAAGGCCCAAAGAAAAGCAGGAACGACATTAGGCAAAATGTAATAAGGGAAGCCTTCAGGGGAGATTTGTAGAAAAAATTGAGCAGGAAATAACAGAGACCAGTAAGAAATAGAATGATTGAATAAAGTATGATCTGCGCTGAAGAAATAAAACCAAAAAAACGATTGTAGTGATGAAGGATGTAAAAGAGCAGTAATAATATTAAATAAAAAGGACGGACTTTTTTTAGCTTTTCCATTTCAACCGGTTTACCTGTTCGTTTACTTATAAAATAAGAATATTATAACTAGTATGGCCATGTTTTCTTATTTGAAGGAAATAGAGCGGACTTCCCCGCATTCAAATTCTTTTAAGGCATCCGAAACGGAAACCTCCCGTCCATTTACTTCGCGAAAATAAGTCTCTAATGCTGGTACACGTTTGCCCCAGAACAGGACATTCGAATGTTTAGGGAGGTCTTTGAGGTGAGTGATCCCATATCGTTTGAATGCCGGGTGATAGATGTTCTGTAAAAAATGCTCGCTCCCTATCAAATTGGGCAAAGCAAATTTGCCGGGTAAGTCGAATACATAGAATTTCTGTAATGGGAAAATATCAGCGGTGAGGACAAACAACTTCTCCCTGCAACTGGATACTTCCCGAGCGCACAATCTAAATTGTGTCGTTTCCTCGAGATTTCTCCTGCTTATTTTATACAATTGTATAATGCCCCAGACTGACAGCAAAAAGAATGACATGTTGAGCACTACCGCATATTTATACGAAGGGCGTTTTTCGGAGGAGAAAAATATAATAAACAATCCTAGTAAAAATAAAGAATAGATTTTTAGATATTCCGGAAGCTTCGCATAGAAAAATAAAATGTAAAATCCACAAACAGTCACTACTAACGAAATTACTGATACTAAAAGCAGTTCCCTCGATTGCATCGAAAGCATAATAAGGAGAATCCCTATTGCAAAGTATAACCTGTTATTTATCCAAAACCAATTTTTACCGCCCGCGGAAACTGCAGTTATAATGGTCTTTTTGTCCTGTAAATCTTTCCGCATGGCAACAAGATTCCGGCTCGATAAAAAATTTGTATCTATAGGAGAACCATTATTGATAAGACCTAATTCTGTTTCCCATTTTGTACCAGATGTGGTTGTGTCCAGGTTATGATGATTATAAAAAAAATAGACTTTTTGCCGGTAACTCTCCTCTTGTTGCCATGCTATTATGGCTGATTTATAATACAATTTGTGTAGATGATTAAACAGTAAAATTAGACTTCCCGCAAAAATCAACGCAAGTGTTACAGCGATAAGCTTGATGCGGGAAAATTGTAAAAAAATAAAAGGAAGAGAAATTCCCAGCATCGGTATTAAGACATGAATTCGAAACAAGGATGCATATACGAGAAAAATAATTGCCCAAAAAGTTCCTTTCACGTTCCATACGCCTGTTTTATTAGATGTAAACAATAAAATACTCGCAGAACAGGTCAGTACGATAGCAGTGTTAGTAAAATTGATATTCAAAAGCATTCTGCCTTCGAAGATTATAAACAAGGTAATGTACCACAAAAGACTTTCTGGCTTCTTGCTGCTTTTCTTCAGTAATTGATACAATATTGTACAACAAGCTAAATAGTGTGACAGGAATAAGGTAATAGAATACCAGTTTCTATTTGGATCAAAGACGAACAGGTTTTTTATCACGATATTTAGATAAGGGTGCATTAAATGGTTGTAATGCAGAACCTCGGTCGGCGGATCTCCAAAGTTGCCGCTCAATAAATAAAGGATGTACACATCTTCGTTCGTGTTGTATACAGGCGTCAGAAAAAATATAAAAGGGATAAACAATACAAGATTAACGGCCATCGGAAGACCATATAATGATAACTTGTTTTTCATTTATCCTTATTCACATTAAATGAAGTGTTTTATACTACGTTGCTTGTAGTGAATTCGTTGAATCTATAAATTTTTGATCCAGTGTGAACTCATTTTCTTTCCATCAGGTATAGAGTTCGACGAGTGCCTTGAATTGTTTCCTTTTTCCTGACTATAAAATAGGGCCTGAAATAGTACTCAAATTTATCTATCGTATAATCTTCAAATACATCCCTTCTGCTTGCCAGCATTTGCTGCACCTTTTGATCTTCCCTTGGAACAAATTCAATGAGGAGATATTCTGAAATTTCTGCAAAATATCCGGCAATTATTTGCAAGGAAATATTCTTTCCGATCACGAGATGATGTAAAAGCGCAAGCGCCACAACCAACTCGGTTTTTATGCGTTGATGAAATGCTAAACGCTCTTTATTATTAAAGCCTAAAGCAGGTGATGGATTTGTTACATCCAATATCAGCGGCAAAACATTTGTAATCCCATTCTTTTTCACAAACTGATACAAATTGCCAATTGTGCGGCTATCTGTATCCGTGGCAATCACCTGAACGTTCCTTGCAGCAAGCAGTTTAGCGAAATATCCTTCGTTTGCACCGATGTCAAGCGCTGAAGTGATTGTGAGATTCTTACAAAATTCACCGAATAATTTTTCCTTGTTTGCCAGGTATTCGTTTCCAAGGATGGTTTCTTCATAATAGTTTCCCCAAATAGTAGCCTTCCTGACTACAAACTTTTTGATAATACTTTCCAGATGACTGACAAGGCTAAGTAACTTTTTCTTGTTGAATTTTATTTGCTCTGCTTTGGTCTTTGTGGAATTTCGGAAAGTGTTCTGTGTATAGACGTGAAGCCATACACCAAGACTTAAATTACTTTTCAGAGGCAGCATTTTAGATACAATTTCAACCGGAACACCCTCCATATAGGTCGTCATAGTTTTCTGAAGGTCCGCTTTTAGGTAATATTCAAGATATAACGGAAAGAGAAAGTGTTGGCAAAACTGGCGATAAGCTACCCAGGGCTGAAGCGGGTCGTATTTCTCAAATGAAAGAGTATCGATGAAAATGGGTTTTCCTTTGTGGAACTGAATATTATAGGGCGTTGCGTCCTTGATGATCATGCCATAATCGAGAGATACCCTTAGTGTTTGCAATGTGGCCAACGCCGCATCCTTCAACTCTTCGAAACACCATTCGTATGCATACGTAATAAAATTGATCTGATCCGGCAGAATTGTTTTATAATATTCATCCGTTCCGGTAAGATTTTCTTCTATCTCTACATGAGGTATTAAAAGTTGTTGCTGAACAAGCTCTTGATACAAGCCGGAAGACATCAGCAAATCATACTCAGCTTTGTACACTTTGTTGACCTGCCTGTATATTTTGCTGTTAGTCTCAAATACGAAGCCGGACGGGTCTTTGAAAGATGCAGGATGCCTCGTGTAGTTACCCATTGATTTCGTCGTTCTTGGAAATATCATCTTTTTTTGGCCTGTGGAAAAAAGATTTGATTTTCCACCATATTGTTTTGAAATAAAACAAGGCTCCCAGAATGGCTGCTATAATTACCTGGATGAGGTAACTCCCACTTCCTGGATCTACATATAAAAGAATGGTTGTGATCATCAGAAGTAATTAAGATTTGTTTTGGAACTTAAAGTTAGTAAAGTCTCATACATTAATTGAATCGTTTGCTCGATGTCATTCTTATGCAGCATTTCAACAGTAGTATGCATATATCGCAAAGGAATTGAAATAAGAACCGAAGGGCAACCGTCGTTCGCATACGCAAATGAATCCGTATCGGTACCAGTGCTTCTTGACACAGCTCTTAGCTGAACAGGAATCTTCTTTTTCGATGCCACATCCTGCACCAAATCTAATAGTTTATTATGCACGGCTGGTCCATAGGCCAATGATGGCCCTTTGCCACATGCTACATCCCCTTCAATCATCTTGTTCACCATCGGCGTATAAGTGTCATGCGTGACATCGGTGATAATGGCTATATTGGGCTTGATGCGCCGCGCGATCATCTCCGCACCTCTTAGACCAACCTCTTCCTGAACGGCGTTGACAACATAGAGAGCGTATGGAATATTTTTTTTGTTTTCTTTCAACAGGCGGGCTACCTCTGCAATCATAAAACCACCGATGCGATTGTCGAAAGCACGGCCGATATAATAATCATTCGCGAGTTCGTCGAATCCATCCACATATGTTACTACGGCGCCTACATGAATACCGAGATTTTCGATCTGTTGTTTGGTCCTGGCTCCGCAATCAAGAAAAAGTGTATCCACCTTTGGGACCGGTTCTTTGGTGTCCGGACTATTGAGTCTCGTATGTATTGCCGGCCATCCGAATACAGCCCGGATTGGACCTTTCTTGCCATGAATAAAAACGCGCTGTCCTGGTGCGATCTGGTGGTCTACGCCACCGTTCCGTTTGAGGTACATGAGGCCTTCCGCGGTAATGTAGTTAACGAACCAGCTTATTTCATCCGCATGCGCTTCAATAACGACTTTAAAATTTTCCTTGGGATTAATTATGCCCACCGCCGTACCATAAGGATCAGAAAAGGATGTATCTACATAAGGCTTAAGGTACTGAAGCCACAATTTTTGTCCACTGCTTTCAAAACCGACCGGGGATGGATTGTTGATATAAGTCTTTAAAAATTCAAATGATTTATCGGTTAGTATAGACTTCGTCCTTGCCTGTTTTGCCATAGTTTTCTATTAAAAGGGTCAAAAATAATTAAAATGGGAGAATGCCGTCAATAAAGCCGAGAATGCCATCATTCCATCGAGGAAAAAATAGTATAAATAATCCGAGAAGTTCCTTTTCAGAAATGGATATAATGCGGTTACGATGAATGCTGGAAGTAATAAGCAAATGATGTGAAAAGAAGGAAAGTTGTAAAAATGCAAAAGGATGGTGGTTATTAGGAAAACAAACATGCAACTGTAAAAAAGAATATTGATGCCGCTTTCATTGAAATAAGTGATCATGCTCTTAATTCCATCGCGTTTATCCTGTTTGCGATCGCGAAAGTCGAAGATTATACAGATAGCATAAATGAAAAAAAAGCGCCCAACCGAAAATACGATGTGCCCGGCTTCCCATTGATTGCCGGCCAGCACGATTGGTAAAATAGTGGTGACGTATGTCCAGACCAGAGCCAGGAAAATTGTCT
>DAINQQ010000030.1:0-35123 GCA_036742645.1 Flavitalea sp. | reverse complement strand
ATTGATACTGTGAGAACCCCAAGGGAAGAAACCATCATTGACGGATTTGATCTTAGCGTTAATCAATTAAACATTACGCATGATCAATTCAGGACCGTCAATGGACTTGGCACTGTCGTATCCGTTAAAGAAAACAAGCCGGATACAAACGACATCGATTTAAAAGGCAGATTTGTAAATACAAATTTTTCATCGTTGACAATCACTTCCCACGCCACGATCATGTCAACAATTATAGCGGGAGGGGGAAATTCTTTCATGACCGGGAAAGGTGCAGCATGGGGAGCTGATATCAGTTCCTCCGATTTCACAAACCTCGTCCCCGATTCCGACGCAGACTACAAAAAATATTCTATCACAGTACAGAATCATTCATACGGTACTGCTATTGAAAACTACTACGGAGCAGATGCTGCAGCTTATGATGCGAGCACCACTTATAATCCATCCCTATTGCATGTTTTTTCCGCAGGTAACTCCGGAGATAAAACAAGTATCGCAGGACCTTATTCGGTCGTTGCAGGATTCGCCAATCTCACCGGGAGTTTCAAAATGGCAAAGAACATTATTACTGTGGGTGCAGTCGATTCAATGTATCATGTTGCTGTACTGAGTTCAAGAGGGCCGGCATATGATGGTAGGGTGGACCCTCAACTCGTCGCGTTTGGCCAGGATGGTACCTCTGGCGCGGCAGCGCTTGTTTCAGGAACAGCATTATTACTGCAGCAAGCGTATAAGGAAAGCAACAGCGGAGAATTAGCTCCTGCTGCGTTAATAAAGTCTGTTCTGCTGAATAGTGCCGATGATGTGGGCGCTAAGGAAATTGATTTCCAGTCGGGGTATGGTAATCTTAATGCATACAATGCGATGCAAACGCTTATCAACAAAAGACATTTTTCAGGCGCGGTTGCAAATGGGGAACAACGAACGCATTTGTTGAATCTGCCACCTGATGTTCATCAATTGAAGATTACTATTTGCTGGAATGATCCGCCCGCTAACCCCAACACTATGCCGGCATTGATCAATGACATCGATCTGCGGTTAGTTCATAATCCCTCTGGCAATAGCTGGCAACCATGGGTTCTCAGCAGCTATCCCCATCCTGATTCCCTTTCGGCGATAGCCACCCGAAAAAAAGATAACCTCAATAATGTTGAACAGATCACAGTAAAAAATCCCGCGTCGGGAGCTTACACGCTGGAGGTAAACGGATTTCATATCGAGCAGGGACCACAAGTATATCATATCTCCTATCAGTGGGATTCGATCAATCAATTCAAATGGCAGTACCCCACGACAAGTGATCAGCTCCAGGCCAACAACAATGCTACTCTTCGATGGAAGTCCACTTTCGGGGCGCCAATGGGTGAGCTCTATTTTAGTTTAGATCAGGGAAACAGTTGGAAACTCGTTTCTGACAAAGTTGATCTGAACAAGTCCTATTTACAATGGCCTGCGCCGAATTCTTATACTAACGTCATATTTAGAATGACCATAAATAATCAGCATTTCTTTTCGGATACCGCGGCGATCTCAGCGAGATTGACAACTGCCGTAGGATTTAATTGTACGGATTCATTTTCTTTTCACTGGAATAAGAACCCCGTCGTAACATCTTACACAGTATATCGTTTTGGTGGCAAATACCTGGAGCCTTTGCAATCCACTATTGATACCAGTATCATTCTGAAGAAGGCTGGTAATGCGTCGACACATTATGCGGTCGCTGCCAATATTCAAGGGAAGCCAGCAATAAAAAGTTATTCATTTAATTACAGCACCCAGGGAGTAGGTTGTTATATCAAGAGTTTTTTGGTCGATCTGGCGAATGCAAATGTGGGCAATATTTTGTTAGAGTTAGGAACCGCATATAATGTAAACGAAGTGGCCATAGAAAAACTGACCCGCAGTGGCTTTGTATCTTTCCGACCTGTTCCAAACGCTTCTATCCTGGGCTACAATTTCACCGATACTACACTTTTGGAAGGAGGAAACAGTTACCGGGTCCGAATAGATCTTGCGAATGGTCAAACGATTTATAGTCAGGTTGAGACCATCTATTATCTCCCCGGGATAAACTACCTGGTATTCCCAAACCCTGCCAGAACATATTTCCAACTTGTTTCAAAGGATAATGATAATACAGAACTCCTCCTTTACAATGCAATCGGTCAAAAAGTGTTAACTAAGAAGATAACATCTGCGGTGCAAAACATTTCAATCCATCAAATGAATAGCGGCTTGTATTTTGTGGTGATTCTTCAAAAAAATAAAAAAGTATACCAGGGAAGTCTTCTTGTGCAATAAAAAAAGCCCTGCATTCCGGCAGGGCTTTTCTTGTAGCGAAAAATTATTTATACTCTGAAGTGAGCAAATGCTTTATTTGCTTCAGCCATACGATGGGTATCTTCCTTTTTCTTGAATGCACCACCCTCACCCTTACTTGCTGCAATTACTTCATTCGCGAGTTTCTCACCCATGCTTCTTCCATTTCTTTCACGACTGTAGCGAATCAGCCATTTCATACTTAAAGAAATCTTCCTGTCGGGACGAACCTCGGATGGAATTTGAAAAGTTGCTCCACCGATACGACGGCTCCTTACTTCCACAGCAGGAGTAATATTCGCCAGGGCTCTTTTCCAGACATCATATCCATTTTCACCTGTTTGCTTGGTGATTCTTTCTACTGCATCGTAAAAAATATTGAACGCAGTATTCTTTTTACCACCCCACATCAAATTATTTACAAATCTTGTTACCAGTGCATCATTGAATTTAGCATCGGGTGCGGGAGCAATTTTTTTCGCTTTTGTCTTCCTCATATTTGAGTTGATTTTTGGATAGAAGATAACGGCTATCCTAACGCTGATTGATTACTTTTTTGCTTTTTCTTTTTTAGTACCGTATTTGGAACGGCTCTTTTTGCGGTCTTTCACGCCCGCAGTATCCAGACTTCCGCGAACAATATGGTAACGAACACCCGGAAGATCTTTTACACGACCACCCCTTACAAGTACGATCGAGTGCTCTTGCAGATTATGGCCTTCACCCGGAATGTATGCAATCACCTCAATTTTATTTGTTAACCGCACCTTAGCTACTTTGCGAAGCGCTGAGTTGGGTTTTTTAGGCGTTGTAGTATAAACACGGGTACATACTCCTCTTCTGAAAGGGCAGGCATCTAAAGCCCTTGATTTGCTTTTTGCTTTGATAATCTCTCTTCCTTTTCGAACCAATTGCTGAATTGTAGGCATTTTGACCTTTTAAATTTTGGGACGGCAAAGGTAATTTTCATCACCCAAATAACAAAATAAAAAATCCCCGGACTCAAGAACGATTGATTCGGGGATCATATCGGGATTAGATTACTGAAACCTTGTACATCCAGCCATGCTTATCAATTACTTTGCTTTGCCGGATATCATCCAATCTTTTTTTCAATTCAGGAGCGGCTTCCCATTTCGTAACATCAAAATTCATCACGAAATCCTTGTACCTAAGTTCCTTAATCATCGAAATTGTGGCTGCTGTTCCGGTGCCAAATACCTCAGTTAATGACCCCGCCTCATAGGCTTCCACCAATTCATCTATGTTGATCTTTCGTTCTTCTACAGTATAACCCATCTCTTGCAGCAGGGTAAGCGCACTGTCGCGGGTGACGCCTGCCAAAATGGTTCCCTGGACCAGATCAGGAGTAAGCGCTTTGTTTCCTATAATGAAGAATACGTTCATAGTGCCGATTTCCTGCACGTATTTATGTTCGAGCGCATCTGTCCACAAAACCTGGTCATAGCCTTTTTTCTTGGCTTCAGCGGTGACGAGCATACTTGCGCCGTAGTTTCCAGCTGCCTTTGCATAACCAATGCCGCCTGGAGCGGCGCGGGAGTAATTTTCTTCTACATAGATCCTCATGGGGGCTGCATAGTAAGGCCCCGTGGGGCTCAGAATAATAAGGAACTTGTAGGTCTCTGAAGGTTTAACTCCGATCACGTCATCGGAAGCGAACATGACAGGCCTTATATACAAAGAATGTTCTTCTTTTTCCGGAATCCAGTTGATATCCAAAGCAACTAACTGACGCATGCCTTCGATGAACAATTCTTTTGGAACCGTAGGCATCTGCATTCTTTCCGCAGAAATGTTAAACCGTTTGTAGTTACCCTCCGGACGGAAAATGAAAGCGTTGCCTTCCTGGTCTTTATATGCCTTTATTCCTTCAAAAATTGCCTGGCCATAATGAAGAGCAGCAACAGAAGGGCTTAATAATAAGGGTTGATAGGGTTTAATTTCGATATTCTTCCATTCGCCATTTTCGTAGTCGGCCTCAAGCATATGATCTGTAAAATAACGTCCGAAAGGAATGTTTTCCAAGGGTATATCATGTAATTTACTTCGTTCAACTCTCGTAACCGGTATGCCGTAAGCCGCGATCATAATAGATTATTTTTTGTTGTTTACAAAGAAACGAACAAACTTCGGCCTTGCAAAAAATCGGAACAAATTTTACTAACACCTGTTAGCGAATGGGGACTAATTTTTAAGATCGCATGTCACTTCAAAATACACTCCTTCCAGACATACTGATTGCTGACCTTTATCGAAATGTGTTCATCATACCGCCTGCAATTGAGAACAATAGAAACGGTGAAGTCGTTCACGAAAAAGACGCCCAGCCGGTAAAATTCCTGGGTAACAACCTGAAGAAAATAGTAATTGTCGTGAACCATCCTTCCGAAGTTTTTATACCCGAAAAACATCTGGAATTTCTGTCTAAAATTCTTGTTGCATGTAAACTGAACATCGGCGATGTAGCAATTGTCAATGAGGGGTATAAATTTGTAGATATCGCAACGATAAAACAGGAATTGAAACCGAGTTATATTATTTTGTTTGGTCTTGAACCAACCGATTTGAAGTTACCGCTAAACTTTCCGCATTTCAAAATACAAAACTATGATGAGGTAGCCTACCTCTCCGTGCCCGCGTTTGAAGCCCTAAATGTAGATAACGAAGAAGGAAAATTGCTCAAAACCAAACTTTGGCTTTGCCTGAAAGCAATGTTCGCAGTGCCAAATAGGTAATAAAGCATAATGTTAACATTATGAAGGACCTGATCTTTGCGACGAATAATGCCAATAAGGTTTATGAAATACAAACAGCCATCGGAAATCTCATCAGGGTTATTAGTTTGAGTGAGGCAGGGATCGATATTGATATCCCAGAACCTTACGATACTCTTGAAGCCAACGCGTCAGTAAAATCTGGAACGATTTATAATCTTACCGCAAAGGACTGTTTTAGTGAAGACACCGGGCTCGAAGTAGAGGCGCTGAACTGGGAGCCAGGAGTCAAATCGGCCCGATATGCCGGCGAAGACAAGGACTTTGAAAGAAATATCAAAAAACTCCTACAAAACCTTTTGCACAAAGAAACCCGTCAGGCGAGATTTCGAACGGTTATTTCCCTTATTTATAAGGGTCACGAATACCTTTTTGAAGGGATTTGTCAAGGGAAAATAATCGAAAACAAAAGAGGTTTGCTCGGTTTTGGATATGACCCGGTTTTCGTTCCTTCGGGAAGTAACCGTACTTTCGCTGAGATGGATATTAACGAGAAAAACCTGTTTAGCCATCGCAAAAAAGCGGCAGACAAGCTGGTTTTATTTTTGCAGGCACAAATGAGTTAGACCAGAACTACTTAAAACTCACCACTTTTTAAAAAAAATTGCACCAGAAAAGCAACCATAGTATTTCGGAACCCGACTTGATAGCAGGATGTATTGAAGGCGACAGACAAATGCAGGAAGAGTTGTACAGACGATTTGCTCCTAAAATGTATGCTGTTTGTATGCGTTATGCAGACAATGCGAATGACGCACAGGATTTGTTGCAGGAAGGATTTATAAAGGTGTATAAAAACCTTCATCGCTTCCGGGCAGAAGGTTCTTTTGAGGGATGGATACGCAGGGTGTTCATTAATTCGTCAATTGAACACCTGAGACGAAAGAAAATGAACCTCTCAAGCGTTAGTGACAAGGAAGAGAATACGATTGAAAATACCGATATTTCGGCCCTGGATAACCTGGCAGAAAAAGATATAATTGCTTTGATCCAGGATCTATCACCAGGCTACAGAACAGTTTTTAACTTGTATGTGATAGAAGGCTACTCACATAAAGAAATTGGAGATCGTTTGGGAATCAGTGAAGGAACGAGCAAGTCGCAGTTAGCCAGGGCCAAGGCGATATTGCAAAAAAAAGTTACCCAGTATCTCAGCGACACAAAAAAGTCCTACACCCGATAATATGACCGGCAATTGGCAAAATAGAATTCTTCATTTTGATATGCCTCCTCCAACTGAGGTATGGGAAAAAATTGCCGACCAATTAGATGAAGAGTTTAAAGCAGGCGACATCACCCTTTCGCAGAAGCTGGAGGACTTTGAAATCGTGCCTCCGGCATTTATTCTCGACAATGTTTTGGCAGAGGTCAACGTGAAGCAATCATCACGGCAACCGGCGAAAGTTTTCGCTCTTCCTCGTCGGCGAATCGCCATCACCGCCGTAGCTATAGGTTTGATAGTGTTGGCAACTTTATATTTCCTTAATCCTGAATTTTCTTCAAAAACCAAAAATTCAACGGGCGATATTCTTCCAGTAATACCTGGTGCAAGTTCGCCTTCGCCCTCAACCAAGAATAAAAACGACAATGGCAGATCAATTGCCAGGTCTGACACCGAGGCAAGTTCATTGAGCCCTGGCGCTGATAAAAAGCTGGTTCAATCGACAAGTAATAACTCGCGAAACACGAGAGGCGCGACATATGCAATGATGAATCGGATAATGCCGACTAATGCCATAAGCCCGATTTCAGTAACCGCTCCTCCAATATATGATAAGAACGGCGACATCATTATGGATGAAAGCCTGGTGAGCGCTCCCGATGAGAACTATATTATTGTGACCAGCCCAAATGGCGAGCAAACGAAGATATCCCGAAAATTTCTTAAGATGCTTTGCATGATGAATGGTTCCATTGATTACAATTACATGAACTACGAAAACTACCAATGGAAACTCCGGTTTGAAGAATGGAGAAGCAAGCTGTTGCAACAGGCTTCATATATACCCACCGCCAATAATTTTCTGGATATAATGGACCTTAAAGAATTGCTAAAGGAAAATTAACAGGCAGACTTACTGTTGACACATGGCAAGAATTAAGATTCAGCTTCCTTCCCGATTTAATTTTTCTACTGTCATACCTGTCAGGATAACTGATCTCAATTATGGCGGCCATGTCGGCAATGATACGGTCCTTTCAATCATTCATGAAGCTCGTGTTCAGTTCCTGGAATCACGTGGATACAAGGAATTAGACGTTGAGAGCGTCGGCCTTATTATGAGTGATGTAGCGATTGAGTTTAAATCTGAATTATTCTATGGTGATGTTATAACAGCACATGTTTCAACCGGTGATTTTACCAGCGCCGCATTTGACATATATTACCAGCTCGAAAAAGGAACAGCTAACGAAGCTACCGTTGTAGCAATTGCCAAAACCGGCATGGTTTGCTATGATTACTCAAAAAAGAAAATTGCAGGAATACCGACTGAGGCAAAGTTGAGGTTGATGGATTAAGATAATACTACACAGACTCAACATCGTCGTTGGTCCAAATTTTCCAACTCTCTTCCGCCTGTAACAGTAGCATTTCATATCCGTTTTTTATGATTGCACCTTTCGCTTCACCCTTTTGCAAAAACATTGTTTTTTCAGGGTTGTAAATAAGATCATATAGATAATGGCTGGAGTTCAATACTTCATAATTAATAGGTGGATATTCGAGAACGTTTGGATAGGTGCCAATTGGCGTTGAATTTACAATCAGGGTATGGGAGGCGATGAGCGAATCGGTAAGATCATTGAAAAGGACTTTACCATTTCCTGACGTTCCTCTGCGAACGACATGCAGGTATTCAATTCCTAACTTTTCAAGAACATAGGACACGGCCTTCGCCGCCCCGCCCTCACCCAATATCAATGCCTTCGAATGTTGTGGCCTGAGATGGGCGAGTAGTGATTTCTCAAAACCAATAACATCGGTATTATAACCTTGAAGTGTTCTATTCTGTATCTTGATACAATTACAAGCGCCAATGGATTTTACGACGGTATTGCTGTCGGTGAGAAAGGGCAAGACCTTTTCTTTGTGAGGGGTTGTAACATTAAGACCTTTCAGATCTTCAGTTTCGTTGATCAATTTGTATAAGTCGCCGATATTAGCAATAGGGAAATTTTGATATACGCAATCGGTGATTCCCTCCCGGAGGAATTTGCTCGCAAAATATTTTTCGGAGAAAGAATGGCTTAATGGAAATCCGATTAAGCCGTACCTATTCATGATGTAGCTTGTTTATTTAAAAATAGGTGGAAGGTATCACCTCTTAACCCTATGCGCATTGTTTCCAGGGGCAATACTTCCGTGGGAGCTATATTTCCCAAATTCACGTTACACCCGACCAATTCTATAAAATACAATTGCTGTGTTTTTTGCGGAGCTTCCCAGATAATCTTCTCTTCGGGTATTTGTGTCAGGATTTCCTGCACAAGACCTTCCCTAACTTCGCCGCTTCCACGATAAATGCCCACGTTTCCGGATTCTCGTGCTTCCGCAATTACGTAGCTCGAACCGGCACTCAACTCCGAGCGCATTAGTTCAATCCATTTGTAAGGAGGTATGATATGAGCCGCATCCTTGCTGCCGACCTCACTCAATACAATCCCATACCTGGTAAGTTTTTCAATGTAACCGCATTTCTCAGCGTGCGTGATGTTGATTGAACCATCACTCACCTCCATATAGCTGACACCGAACTCCCTACAAACCGAAATATAGTCTTCAAATTGATCCCTGACAAGAAAGGCCTCAAACAATGTTCCGCCAAAATAAACTGGGATGTTAAATGAATTATATACTTCGATCTTTTCCTTAAGGTTTGGGGTTACGAACGATGTGCCAAAGCCGAATTTCACAATATCAACATGTGGATGCGCGACGCTTAAAAAATTTGTTACCTCCTGAATACTGAGGCCTTTATCCATTACCATCGTTAATCCATGCTCACGGGGCTTTAAATGTCGCTCAGGGATCTGGCTCAGGTTGAAATTCATTCTTATAATTTTTGCTTACTTCAAACCGGCGCAAAAATAGGGAACAAAAGCATAGAATGGTAATCACAAGTCAGATAGACCTGTTTCTCTTAAACCTGGCAATCACGTCGACGACCTGCGGATGCTGAAGAATTGCAGGGTTGAGATCGACCATTTTTTTCAGCAGTTTGGGAGATTTGATCATGGCTTTTTCCAGGTGCAACAAACCTTCCTTTGATTTTCCTAACGCGAAATAGATTACGCTTAAATAGAAAATAAAGAGGGGTTTGTTTTCTGTATGCTTCATCGCTGCCTGTACCTGCTCAAGTGCTTCATCGTAGTATTCGCCGTTGTACAGACATCGGATCAATGCTTCCCAGCTTGAAATGTTTTTGGGTCTTTGACGAACAACAGTAGAAAAATATTGAATAGCTTCTTTGTATTCGCCTAATTGCATTTTGCATTCACCCATTGCGAGGTTATATTCTGGCTGAAGCCGATGGATCTGCAAAGCAGTTTCTAATTGCTTCACGGCGGTAACCCACTGTCCTTCGTTAATGTATGTACACGCGATTTTGTAATACAGTTTACTATCTTCCTGGTTTAAGTGCGATGCTTTCCTATAATAAAATCTTGCTTGCGCGTAGTTCTTAAGCCTGTCATAACAATGACCTATGGCTTCATAAATTACATCTTCCGGTCGTGAAAGTTCCAAAACTCTCTCGAGCACTTCTATCGCATCTTTGTATTTACGCAACCGTATATAGGCGTCGCCCATGTTCCGAAAAGCATAGTCAAATTTTTCGTCAATCGCGATCGCATATTTATAGGCATCGATTGATTTTTCATACAGCTTTAGACCCTGGTATGCAGCGGCAAGATTAAACCAGGCAAGTTCACAGTAAGGAAAGTCATCTATGATTAGCTGATGAAGGCGAATGCTCTCCTCGTTACGGCCTGTAAAGTCGGTCCAGAAGCAGATTTTGTACAGTGCTTCCTCATTGGTTGGCTCCTGCTCTAATATGAGTTTAAGACAGTCGAATATTTTATCAAATTCCTCGTAGTCATCATAAACATCGGCCAATTCGAATAACATTTCGATCCGTTCAGGCCCATCAAACAATTGCAGAGCATTTTGCAGCAACTCTACTGCCTTGTCTTGCTGATCGAGTGCCAGGAAGGCGTCTGTCTTGAGTATATATAAATTAATGTCGTTACTATCAAGTAGTTCGGCGTGATCGAGCACATGTAAAGCCTCCTGGTATCTTCGGGTGGCAATGAGGAGATCTGCTTTTTTTACATGAAGCATAGCTGAATAGGGATAGCGTTCAATGCCCAGTTCAACAGCCTCGAGGGCCTGGACAAGGTCTTCCGCATCATCGAAATGATCGATGATCTTTTCAAAAGCATCTTCATCCAGAAAAGAATGGCTGCGACCCGCCTTGAGATTTTGAAATTGTTTAAGTAATTCCCTGATTTCCTCTTTATCCTGACTGTATGGATTCTCTTTCATTTAAACAGAAGGTTTATGTAAAATAGGCCATTCGCAAGATTTCAACAACTTTTTCTCCCCCATGAGTATGCTTAAAAATTTATTTTTCCGTTATTTTATGGAACAGCAAACCATATGCATCCCTTTTTCGTTAATGAAGAATTAAACTTTTATATAGACGGTTAAAGAGTTCCCAAAAAAAATCGATATTTTTGTCCAATATGCAGGCAAACTTTACACTAAATCTAAACCACATGCTAAAAAAATCACTCATTATCGGAGTTGCGATGATAGGTACCGTGGTTCTTGCATTGGCAAGTAGCGGAGGAGGTGGTAATAAAAAAAAGAGCCTGGCGTCTACCAAGCAGGGATTTGCCCCTCTCAGATCATCCACCATACTTACCCTAAAAGCAGGTCCGAATTATACCGGCAGTCATATATACAGCAGCCAGCGTAACAATGTCTTATCGTATAATACACTGGTTACCTATCAGAAGGGAAACACCATTTTTGTTCTGCCTTATAAGTATAAGTTGAATACAACGAGAACAAGTGCTAAAAATAATCTGAACATCCTGGACCTGAAAGTTAACATCAGGAGGTAATTTCTTTACAAGCCAGTTTTCTTACTTTCCTCGTAAGTCATTTCCCGGTAGCCGCCTTTCGGAACATCAAATTTCGAGGCTGGTACCGGATTGAGATTTATCTTAGAAACTGTATATTTTATTTTCAGTTTTCCCTGCGTTAGTTCATATTCAAGCGGCAATCCATTTAGATTTTTAAATTGATAGTCATACTCCTTATTTTCGGGTATGATCTCAGTTGTATAATACACAGTAAAAGAGGATCCATCACTCAAAGTAGCTTCCGCTTTCGTACAAGTATAGCCGGCAATTTGTTTTGTTTCGTTTGTGTTCGTAAAGCTTATACCCTGGTACTTCTTATTCTTTTCGATCCAATTTTCAGGAGACATCCTTATCAATAATTTCTGTCCGCTAACCTCACGCAAGACAACTGCAGCTCCGCTTTTGGAGTCATGAATCGTGGTTGATGAAAATAAGGCACTGGAGAGTTCTGAACGACTTAAATTTCCTTTGAGATAAACGGTAGTCGTTGCACCATCAAAAGCGTCAGCCATTTTAGGTTCATTGCTTCCCGTGGTGATAGTGGCGTCATAGACCAGCGTAAGCTCAGACACTTTTTTCTGGCTCCAGGCTAATGAAGTGAAGAAAACACTACATAATACTGCTATAAACTTTTTCATCAATGGGGTCTTAAATTACTTTAAAAAGACGTGGTAAAATTATTGACCGTTGTCTAAAAATAGTAAACAACCCTCACACCCCCTATTAACAAGATGGATTTAACGTATTGAATGTTAATAATTACAATTATTTGTTTCGCTGAGGCTTACTTTTTGTTTCCTGCAGTTTTTTCTGAGTTTCCTGCATCTGCTCAAAGCGTTCCTGCCACTTAGGTTTGGTTTTGGGTTTCTTACGGTTTAGTTCAATCTTAGCAAGTATTTTATCGTGATCAATTATATAATTTTGAATAACCCACTGCATGATCAGTGTAATAACATTTGATACCGTATAATACCATGTCAATGCAGAAGGAAGCTGATTAAATATAAACAGTAGAATGAATGGAAAAATATAAGGCATGTACTTCAACGCGGGATTGTTCTGATCCGGAGTCATATTCATGTTATAGATCGAAATCAAAAAGCTTGTGCTCACGGCAAGTAATGTAAACAGGCTTAAGTGACTTCCCAATCCCCAGATATGAAACGGAAATTTCAGGATGACATCATATGCAGACAGATCATCTGCCCACAGAAAGCTTTGGCCTCGAAGGGCAATATCTGAATTAAACAAACTATACAAAGCGAAGAAGATCGGTATCTGTAATAAAGCCGGGATACATCCTCCCAAAGGGTTAACGCCAGCTTCCCTGAAAAGTTTCATTTGCTCCATACCAACCTGCTGTTGATCATTTCCCAGGCGTTTCTTCATGTTTTCAATCTCAGGCTTTAAAGCTTTCATCTTTGCACCACTCAGATAACTCTTATAAATCAGCGGAGAAGTTAGTAGCCTGATAAATATTGTCAGGAAGGCAATCACCAATCCGTAACTGGCAATGAATTTTTTAAAGAAATCAAATACCGGCATTACGATGAACTTGTTGATAGGGCGTACGAAAGCGTAGAAGTCACGCCCAAGGTTCACGATCTTGTCCATATCAGGAGCCTCTTTCTTCAAAATCCTGTAATCATTCGGTCCATAATACAGTTGCATCGGAATCGCTGCAACACTTCCTATTGGGACCTTAGCTTGCAAGGATGCGGTTGTTTTTGCGATCACACGAACAGAATCTGCAGTCTCCTTTACCCAACTTACATCACCGGAAGCAAAATTATTCTTTGCAATGAGGGTTGTATTAAAAAATTGCTGCGCTACACTCACCCATTGAACCGGCTTTTCAAACTTCCTTTCTGTTCTGGACATGATGTAATCAAAGTCCTGATCTTCATAAAAGCAGATGTTAGTGTGCTGTCTTTCATAAGTCACATCCTTCTCCTGCGCTACCGGTTGTGCCTGCCATGTCAAATTGAAATTACCCTGTGTAAGGAGTTTATCAGCACCTTTCATCTGGATATTCCAATCAATCATGTACTCGTTGGGACGGATGGTAAACTGGTGGATTATTTCCTCGCCCGTAGCACCGCCGAGAGAATAATTTACCGAGGAACTATTGTCCGCATTTTTGATAATATTCGCTGGCGAGAAAAATAATTCACTAACCTGAGCTGCCTGGTTTTGAGATGTATTAATACTATAAGAAATCTTATCGTAAGAAGTACCGCTTAGAATAACTGGCTTGCCATTGGCGGAGGTGTACTTTTTTAATTCCGCAGATTTAATTTGCCCCCCCTTATTTGTAAACACAAGCTTCAAAACCTCATTTTCTATAACGGTTAGCTGCTCTGTTCCGGAACCTGCACTTTTGAGGCCTGCTGTATCAGGTGCTATTTTTCTTGAAGTAGTATCATTTAAGGAGGCAACCGAGTCGTTTGTCTTTTGAATCAGGGCCAGTGAGTCCTGCTGCCTTTTCTTTTGCTGCTGCAGCTCCTGGCTACTTTTGGTTGAAAGGAATAAATAAAGGAATAATAAACCGGCTAATAGAACAAACCCTATCACCGTATTGCGATCCATACTTTGCATTCATCAAATTTTAAGGAGTGCAAAGATAGGGTTTTGCAGTTGGGTTAGGATGACGTTCAGCTCAATCCTCTCAAATCATTTCACCCTGAAGAATGGGCGTTCTAAGAGAGCTTTTTAACTCTGTATAATCCCTGGCGGCTTTTATAAAATGCACAAAGATGGGTTGTGGATTCTCAACTGTGCTTTTCAGCTCTGGGTGATATTGAACGCCGATGAAAAACGGATGAGAAGGTACCTCAATGATCTCCACCAGGTCGCTTTCCGGATTTTTTCCGCTGGCCACCATTCCTGCTTTTTCAAATTCAGCGAGGTATTTGTTATTGAATTCCCAGCGATGTCTATGACGTTCGCAAATCGCATTGGTACCGTAAATTTCAGCAGCCAGGGAATTGTCCTTTAAAGCGCAGGTGTAGTTTCCTAACCTCATCGTGCCTCCTTTAGCCGTAATGGTCTTCTGCTCTTCCATCAAATCAATGACAGGATCGGAGGTATTGGGATCCATTTCGGTAGAATGAGCCCCTTTTAACGACAAAACGTTTTGGGCAAATTCTATGACTGCCATCTGCATTCCGAGGCAGATCCCGAAGAAAGGAAGATTATTTTCGCGAGCATATTTTACAGCCGTAATTTTTCCTTCCACGCCGCGATGGCCGAAACCAGGAGCAACCAAGAGTCCATCCAGGTGGCCTAATTTTTCAGCGACATTTTCATCTGTAATAAACTCACTATGAACGTTTACAACCTGGACCTTACATTCGTTGATGGCACCTGCATGTACAAACGCTTCGAGAATTGATTTGTACGCATCCTGCAACTCAATATATTTTCCGATTAGTCCAATGGTCACTTTATGTTTGGGATATTTCAGTTTGTCAAGAAACTCTTTCCATTTGGTCAGCTCGGGTTCGTTAAATTGGGAGATATTGAGCTTCTTTAGACATATCAGGTCTAATTTTTCGCGCATCATCGCTAATGGAACTTCATAAATTGTAGGAGCGTCCGCTGCCTCGATAACAGCTTCCTGTTTTACATTACAGAACAGAGCTATTTTGCGACGGATGTCGGCTGAAAGAGCCTCCTCGGTGCGGCAAACAAGGATATCAGGATGTACACCTTCCTGGCTAAGCATTTTTACGCTGTGCTGTGTAGGCTTGGTTTTAAGTTCTTTGGCTGCTTTCAGGTATGGTATGAGTGTAAGATGTACAACGACAGTGTCTTCCTCGGGAAGTTCCCACTGCAATTGCCGCAAAGCTTCGATAAAGGGAAGACTTTCTATGTCACCAACCGTACCCCCAATTTCTGTGATGATAATGTCGAAATCATTATTTTGGCCTAAAAGCAACATTCTGCGCTTGATTTCATCTGTGATATGCGGAACCACCTGCACAGTCTTACCCAGGTAAGCACCTTCGCGTTCCTTGTTTATTACAGTCTGGTATATCCTGCCTGTTGTAACATTATTTGCCTGTGAAGTAAAGATGTTCAGGAACCGCTCGTAATGGCCAAGATCAAGATCGGTTTCAGCTCCATCCTCCGTAACGAAACACTCGCCATGTTCATAAGGATTCAGAGTGCCGGGATCGACATTTATATACGGATCGAATTTCTGTATTGTTACACGCAATCCTCTGGCTTGCAAGAGCTTTGCAAGCGAAGCAGCAATGATCCCCTTTCCCAGGGACGATGTAACACCACCCGTAACAAAAATATATTTAGCCATGATTATGGTTAGTTGACTTGTTATTTTAAAAATAAAAGGGGGAAATAACCTTTTGACTATACCGGTCGATCACATTGTTCAAGATGAGCAACTCTTTTTGTATAAACACCCCTAGTGACCAGCAGAAATGAAAAATTCCAGAAGGTCATACAAAACTAACCCTAATTTTCTGCCTGAGAAAATCGGAAAATGACGATGTGGAAAAAATGCAAATTTTACTCCGTTTTGAACGGCTTTCAGATCACATAGTGTGATTAAACGATTGGAAGAGACTAGCTAATATTAGCTTCGTAATATCAAATCATTCTCCAGTGTGCACTACCAATGGTGCCGAGGTCTGAATGATGACAGGAGTATTCTCTTTGGCTTGTTGCGTGAGTGAATTATGCTCTTGAGTCGAATTGCTCTTAAGTGAGTGGAACAATATTATTGCTGCGATCTCGAGCACTAAAATGAGGCGGCTGATGGTTACGTTGTTCATAGCACATAGTCTTATTTGCAGTCAATAAGCGGTTTCATCTATTCATTGGAAGCAATCTAAGAACAGCAAAGAAAATATTTTATTTTGAAATAAAGAAATCTCCGTGACTATAAGTTACAGACTTATAATGATCTACTTGTCTCATCAAATTAGTCAGCCCCAACAATTATGTATTCGTGCAATGAAATTATTGATACTGGCCGTAACTCCATCTTGTGTACAAATTTATTTTCCCAGAGTATATCGGGATCCGATTCTGTATCAATATTGCCGAAAAAAGCAATTATACAAATCCCGGAAAAGCTTCCTGTTAATACTCCTGTCTCCTGGCGGTTGGCTTTATATTTGTCAGCGCAAAAAACGAAAATAAAAGTGAAAGTCTTTACCCTGGATATGGACATCGGTGAAACATATTAGCCTTTGGCAATTTTATCATAACTCGCAACCAATCCTTTTATAAGAGAAGAGCTAAATCCCTGGTGTTCCATTTCGTTCAGGCCTGCGATCGTACATCCTTTGGGAGTAGTGACCTTATCTATCTCATGTTCGGGATGCGTGCCTTTCTGTAACAACAATTCCGCAGCGCCTTTCACTGTTTGTGCTGCGATCAGGCTTGCTGTTAATGCGTCAAAACCGATCTCAATACCTCCCTGGATATTTGCACGAATGTATCGCATCGCATATGCGGTACCGCAAGCACCGAGCACAGTAGCCGCATCCATCAATTTCTCATCAATTTTTACAACTCTTCCAAGAGTGGAGAAAAGATCATTGACATACTTGATATGAACAGCCCCGGTTTTATTGTAACTTAAACAGGTCATGCTTTCCTGTATCGCAATGGCGGTATTTGGCATCGCGCGAAAAACAGGAGTATCTTTTTCGACAACCTCTTCTATGTCTTTTATCAATATTCCCGTGACGACTGAAACAATTATGTGCTTTTTAGATAAATCGTTTTTAATTCCTTCAATGACTTCCTTTACCTGGAACGGTTTTACCGCAAGAATGATCAACTCACTGTTACGAACAGCATCATTGTTATTATCGCCGACAGCGACTCCTCTTGATTTAAGATCTTTCAATGTGGATGGAACCCGCTTTGTGATCATAATATCACCCGGTTTCGAAAACTTGCTTTTTAATAATCCTTCCGCAACAGCAGTTCCCAGGTTTCCACCACCAATGATGGCGATTTTTTTACTCATACAAATTGATTTTTCAAGCTATAAAACTAACGACTAAGATGAAACATCCTTCATTTTTCTTGACCGCGGATTTTATATGAATTTGGAGGAAATCGGAAAAGCTCAATAGTACTTTTTCTCAGCCAGATAGTTGCGAACATAATCATCAATGCCGTTTTCCAGGGAGTAAAACGCGTACTGATAGCCGGCCGTTTTTAACTTGTTCATGTTTGCTTCAGTGAAGTACTGGTATTTATCGCGGATATCGAATGGCATATCTATATATACGATATTGGGAGGCGTGTCCAGCGCTGCGAAAGTTGATTTCACCAGGTCTTCGAAGGTCCTCGCTTTGCCGGTACCGAGGTTGTAAATACCACTTTCAACAGGGTTCGTGGCAGCACCACTCGTCAAGCAACTTTCCATTAACCAATAGCAGACCTTTAAAACGTCATTTACGTATATGAAGTCGCGAAGTTGCTTTCCATCTTCGAAATCGGGCCGGTGAGATTTAAACAGTTTAACCTGTCCGTCTTTCTGGATCTGGTTGAATGAGTGAAAAATAACACTGGCCATCCGACCCTTGTGGTATTCGTTGGGACCATAGACGTTGAAAAACTTCAATCCATACCAGCATGGAGGTTGGTTTTGTTGCGCCACCGCCCATTTATCAAATTCATTCTTCGACTCGCCATAAGGATTTAACGGCTTCAATAAAGAAATCACCTGATGGCTGTCATTGTATCCGAGCTGGCCGCTTCCATAGGTTGCCGCCGACGAAGCATATACTAAAGGGATTTTATGCACTGTGCAATAATCCCAGATTTTTTGAGAGTATTCTACATTCAGATGTTGATGCACTTTGTAATCGAATTCGGTAGTATCCGTTCTTGCCCCTATATGGAATATAAAATCAATTGACTGCTTGCGGGCAGAAATCTCTTCAAAAAAAGATTCCCTTTCTATTTTTGCCAGGTAAGTTTTTCCTTCGAGATTTGGAACTTTATCGGCTCTCGAAAAGTCATCAACGAGGATAAGATTAGTAAATCCACTTTGATTTAGGAAGCTCACCAAACAGCTACCAATAAAGCCTGCTGCTCCGGTTATAATGAGGGTGCTGTTTTTGTCCATAGTAAAAAAATAATGGAAAGCCACTTTGTTACAGTGCACTCAGAGCATGTTCGCTCTCGTGTCCTGCAAGTAGGTTTTCAATCGCAGAGTCGTATTTTTCTTGCCAGAAGTCGATGCTTCCCCAATCCATCCCGTCCACCTGCACAGGACCGGCAGTTACAAAGCCCAGCTCTTCATACGGATGTCCGCCGACGACTTTTTTGAAAAGATCCACTTTATCCCCTTCAACGCTCACTACTATCCTACTTTGTGATTCGCCGAACCAGAATGCGTCCTTTCGAATATTACTGTCACTGGCAACAACATCAAATCCCAGGTTATTGGTAAATGAACACTCGATGAGCGTGGTGAATAACCCGCCCTCGCTGACATCATGCGCCGAAACGAGCAGCTTTTTTCGGATTAGCTCCGCCAGTTTCTGTTGTAAAACGAATTCCTCGTCAAGATCAAAATGGGGAGCAGGACTATGTTCTGCACCCTGGACCTTGTGCAGGTATTCCGAACAATTGATATCATTCGTGCTCTTTCCCAAAAGAAAAATGATATCATCTTCGTTTTTGAAACTCATCGTCATTTTGTCATTGATATCCTCAAGCAATCCAACCATGCCTATCGTGGGCGTGGGATACACGGCTCCTTCAGGTCCCTGGTTATAGAAGCTTACATTGCCGCCAGTCACCGGGGTATCGAATTTCCGGCAGGCCTCTCCCATTCCTTTAACGGCGTGAACAAACTGGTAGTAAACTTCGGGGTTGTATGGATTCCCAAAGTTCAGGCAATTAGTTATTCCTAAAGGTTCTCCGCCACTGCAAACAATATTTCTTGCCGCCTCCGCCACGGCGATCATTGTGCCTTTATATGGGTCGGCGTATACATAGCGGCTATTGCAATCCGTTGTCAATGCCAGCGCTTTTTTTGTCGGTTTAGCCAAAGTGATGGCCGCATCGCTCGGTTGATTGGTTGATGTATTAGCAGTTCCCACCATGCTGTCATACTGAACATACACCCATCGTTTGGAAGCGATGTTTGGAATTGAAATTATTTTTTCGGCTACAGATTTAAGATCATCTGGAACCTCTATACTATTTGGATCAAACTTGTTTACTTCTTTAAAATAAGCTGGTTCAGCAACTTCCCGATCATATTGGGGCGCGCCTCCACCAAGTACAAGGTCGTATGCTGGCAACTCCGCCTCTAACTGACCATTCATGTAAAAACGCAATATCGCATCGCCCGTTACCTCACCAATTTTCGCACAAGGCAGATCCCATTTCTCAAACACTTTGATCACTGCCTCTTCTTTTCCTTTTTCTACCACCATCAACATTCTTTCCTGGCTCTCACTTAGCAACAATTCCCAGGCCTTCATATTTTTTTGCCGCATCGGCACTTTGTCAAGATCAATACGCATGCCGACTTCGCCCTTAGCACTCATTTCGGACGTAGAGCAAATGATGCCCGCAGCTCCCATATCCTGCATGCCAACGACAGCGCCTGTCTTTATTACCTCAAGACAGGCCTCTAATAACTTCTTTTCCTGGAAGGGATCGCCCACTTGTACTGCGGGTAATTCTTCTGTGCTTTCCTCAGTGATATTCGCTGATGCGAAAGACGCGCCTCCTATACCGTCTTTCCCTGTAGCGCTTCCTACAAAAAAAACCGGATTGCCAATTCCCTTTGCTGTGGCAGATATTGTTGTTCCGGCTTTCAAAACGCCTACACTCATCGCATTGACGAGGGGGTTAGTATGATAACAGTCCTCAAAATAGATTTCGCCTCCTACTGTAGGTACACCGAAACAATTTCCGTAATGTCCAATGCCATGTACAACACCGGCAAGCAGGTGTTGTGTTTTAGCTTCATTGAGATTACCAAAACGTAAGGAATTTAATGAAGCGATAGGTCTCGCACCCATCGTGAATATATCGCGATGGATACCTCCTACCCCCGTTGCAGCACCCTGAAAAGGTTCGATGGCAGATGGATGATTATGACTTTCAATTTTAAATACGACACCATAGCCATCGCCGATATCCATCAGTCCCGCATTTTCTTCCCCCGCCTTCACCAACATTTTTTTCCCTTCTCTTGGCAATGTCTTCAGCCATTTGATAGAATTCTTATAACTGCAATGCTCACTCCACATGCCGCTAAATGCGCAGAGTTCATTGAAGTTCGGGGTTCTTCCTAATTTTTGTTTGATGAGTTCAAATTCTTCCGGAGTGATTCGAAGTTGCTCGGCCGTTGAAACAGTTATTTCCATAATATTTAACAAAGGTCGAAATTACGAACCACTGTCTAATCTTATCTATAAATTTATCCCGATAAACCCTTCTGCATGTTGATAGCCTTTGTGCACACAGGAAAAGCATTTCTTCCGGGAATGGCAGCTTATTCTGATTATTTTTCGGGACTTGGAGTTAACACCCGCGTAGTTTTAAAAAAGAATCTTAAAGGTCTAAAGCCCGATGTTGAATGGCATTTCATGGGAGTTCACTCAAGAAAAATGTGTCCGGGCTCGGTTATCATTCATGAATACGCATCAGCGTCGACACCCCCGTTTGCAAATCTGAAAAACGCAATTAAAAAGAGGGTGAACATCAAACCTGATTTTCGAATTTTCCTTAATGATTACGTGAGAGAAAAACTTGATTTCAACGATTCGGTGCCGCATGGTTACAGGAACCTTGGCTTGAACGATGAATTTTTAAATGCACCGATCAAGTTTTCTGACTCTGAAAAAAAATATGATTTCATTTATGTTGGGATGACCGCCTATGATGTGCATTTCCGAAAAATGCTGGACCATTTCATCGAGGCATTCAGAGAAAGATCACTTTTAATTTTAAGTAAGAATTATGACCGGCTGTCTAAGCACTATCAAATGAACAAAAACATAGTGTTTGCAGGTCCGGTGCCTCAATCGGAGATACCCGCTTATATCAGGAGCTCAAGATTTGCAATCAACTTCAGATTCAATGTTGAGCCGTATAAGTGGCAGACATCAACCAAACTTCTCGAATATGCAGCATGTAAGACACCTGTAATCACTTCGGACTTGCCCTGGGTCCGGGAATTTCAACAGGAGTATGGGGGAAGGTATTTCTATTTGAAGGATGACCTTACAAATTTTACCTGGGATAATATCAATCAATTTGACTACACATTCCCGGATCTGAGTGAATTAACATGGGAGTACCAGATCAAAAGATCCGGCGTCCTCGACTTTCTCTCTGCAAAGTTTCCGGACACCAGGTGGCCAGGAACCATCAGTCCTTATAAATTCTGATTTCCATCTTTCCTGACCGATCAATAAATCCCCTGTACATACCCTCCGTACAAAATGGCATCGTGATGTTGCCGCTTTTGTCGACTCCTATAAGTCCGCCGTCTCCTTTCATCGACGGTAGTTTTTTCATGATCATTTCGGAACCTGCATCGTTTAAAGACATCTTTCCGTATTCCATCATATCACTGACAGTCTTGGCCATTACGAGCCTGATAAAGAATTCCCCCCAGCCTGTACAACTTATAGCGCAGGTGGCATTATTCGCATAAGTGCCTGCGCCGATTATGGGCACATCACCTACCCTGCCAAATTTCTTATTAGTCATGCCGCCAGTACTGGTGGCAGCAGCCAGGTTACCTTGCTTATCCAATGCAACTGCACCGACAGTTCCGTATTTTGAATCCCTGGTTTCGGCAGGAATTATATCATTGGGATTGTTACCATGTGACCGCATACTGGTTGCTTTTAAAGAATCTGCTCTTCTTATTTTTTCCAAAGACTTCCACCTCTCTTCTGTATGGAAATAAGACGGCTCAACTATGGTAACACCGTGCTGCTTTGCGAACTGCTCTGCGCCCCGGCCAATCATCATTACGTGCTCGCTTTTTTCCATGACGGCACGCGCTGCGGCAATAGGATTCTTTATTGTTGTTACACCAGCTACAGATCCTGCGGCAAGTGTTTTGCCATTCATTATCGCGGCATCAAGCTCTATCTTTCCCTCATTGGTAAATACGGCCCCTTTCCCTGCATTGAACAAAGGGTTGTCTTCCAAAGTCCTTACGACCGCTTCAACGGCATCAAGTGATGACCCGCCGTTTTGCAGAATTGCGTAGCCTTTCCTCAACGCTTCTTCCAAACTGGTGGTATAGGCTTTTTCCTTTTCGGGCGATATATTCTTTTTTAGAATAGTGCCAGCACCTCCATGAATGACTAGCACCGGATTGTGAATTGTCTGTGCTAAGCCCCTGTTAAAAAGAAAGATAAGGGCAATAAAGAGCAAATTTTTCATGTGTAGATCTTTATGGTGTTATCGCAAATTATGGTTTTCCCGTTTGTGGAAACAAGAATTAGTTAATTGTTATATCTCATTGGTATTGAATTTGCTCAACCATTACGAATGTTTATTTTTACAGTTAAACACCCCTCCTGAGAAGATTTTGGAAAATATCCCGTACAGTATTGCTGATATTGATCGCCCTGATCGTATCGGTATGGCTGCTTATTCAAACAACTCCCGTACAGAACTGGCTGGTTAAGCAGGTAACCAAAACTCTCTCAAAGGATCTTAAGACAACGGTAAGGATCAGTCATGTGGATTTTGCCCTGTTCAACAAAATGCTTTTGGAAGGAACACTTGTACTGGACCAGAACAAAGATACTTTGTTGTATGCGGGCACTGCCTCCGTCCGCATTACGGATTGGTTTTTTTTCAAAGAGAAAATTGAACTTGAGTACATCGGTTTGAAAGACGCCGCAATCCACCTTCAGAGAAAGGACTCAACGTGGAACTATCAATTCCTGATCGATTATTTCAGTGGACCAGAACAAACTACATCCAAAAAAACGATTGATCTCAATCTCAAACGGGTAGAACTGGAAAATGTGGGCATCATACAACAGGATGAGTGGCGCGGGGAAAACCTGAGCGCTGCCTTAAAAGCCTTGACCGTTGATGCAGACCAAATAAACTTTACGAAAAAGACGATCAAGATAAATACGGTTGATATAAAGGATCCGTCATTTGCGATCTACAACTATCTTGGTAACAGGCCTGCTCCGGCGGATTCAGTAAAAAATGCTTCTTCTCCCGATATTGTGAATGATCCGGATCATTTACGGTGGAATGCGGATGGTTGGGAGCTCTCGATAAACGAATTGAACGTCTCAAATGGTGCTTTCAAAAACGACGCGGAAACTTCGAGGGAAGCGTATTCATGGTTTGACGGACAACATATTTTCTTCTCCAGGATCAATGCCAGCTTTAAACAGGTTCGCTTTCAACAGGACTCTTTAACGGCAAATGTAAGCTTGAGTACTAAAGAAAGAAGCGGTTTTGAACTGAAGAAGCTCACTGCAAAAATTCGTTTGCATCCGGAAGCAATGGAATTCTTTGATCTGGATCTGCTTACAAACCGGAGCCACGTTCATAATTTTTTTGCGATGCGATATAGTTCATTCAATGATATGAATGAATTTATTTCGAAGGTCCGTTTAGAAGGCAACTTCAATGATGCCGATTTGAATAGCGATGACATCGCCTATTTCGCGCCAGCGATAAAAAGCTGGAAAAAGAAAATCAAACTGAGCGGTCTCATCAAGGGTACTATCGATAATCTCAACGCAAAAAATATCACCATTGAAGCGGGACGTGATACGTACCTCAATGGAAATATCAGCATGGTGGGTCTACCAGACATTAACAAGACCTACATCGACTTTGAAGCAAATAGTCTCCGGACCGTATATGCTGACGCAATTGCAATAATTCCGCGGTTGCGCAATCTTAATCAGCCTCGTCTCGATCTTTTACAGTACCTCTATTTCAGAGGAAACTTCACGGGGTTTGTTACAGACTTTGTAACCTACGGAACTCTTGAGACAAAATTGGGTACACTTATTACCGACGTAAACATGAAACTCCCTGTGGGAAGGGTTGCGAGTTACTCGGGGAGCATTAAGTCGAACGGGTTCCAGCTAGGGTTATTTTTGGATAACACTCAATTAGGGACGGTAGCGTTTGAAGGAAAAGTCAACGGCAGCGGACTTAAATCAAGAAATCTAAATGCGAAACTCGATGGGCGAATTCATCTTCTTGAATTCAATAACTACCCCTACCGTGATATTTCTGTAAAAGGAACTGTTGCTAAACGGTTATTTAATGGAGAGTTAGTGGCAAATGATCCAAATTTGCAGGCCAGTATGATTGGGCTTGTGGATTTCAGCAAAGATATTCCGTTGTTCAACTTTGACGCGAACGTCACTACAGCGAATCTTAAAAACCTGAAGCTTATCGGGGATAGTATTGAATTCCATGGCAAGTTCAATCTTAATTTCCAGGGCAGCAATATCGATAACTTTCTAGGAACTGCCCGCATCTATGAAGCCTCGATCTTTAAGAGTGGTCAGCGTATTGCATTTGATTCGCTTTCTCTCGAATCAAAACTGGTTGATAACAATAAGATCATAACGGCGCTAAGCAACGAATTTGATGCAGCCCTTGCCGGAGAGTTTTCGATTAAAGATCTCCCGGCCGCATTTCAAACTTTCCTGAACAAGTATTACCCAACTTATATCAATCCATCACGTGTCACGCTTAAAAATGAAAATTTCAGCTTTGTTATCACTACGAAAAAAGTTGACGACTATATCGGGCTGATCCATAAAGATCTTTCGGGCTTTAATTTTAGCACAATTACCGGCAGGATCAATAGCAAAGAGAACTTGCTGGACTTGAATGTCGAAGTGCCCCAGTTTGGTTATAAGAACATTGCATTTTACGGTGCCAAGCTAAAAGGAACCGGAACACTTGATAGCCTGACAGCGGAAACAAGTATCGCAGATGTATATATTAATGATAGTCTTCATTTTCCTGGGACTGTTATTAAAGTGAAATCATCCAATGATATATCTGACCTCACAATCACAACAAGTGCAAACCAGACTTTAAATACGGCTAACGTATCTGGACAGGTGCAAACAATGGCGAGAGGAGTAAAGATTAAATTCCGGGAGTCGAACTTCGAAGTAAATGGAAAGACATGGTTGATTGACAAAGATGGAGAACTTGTGCTCAGCGAGACCCTGGTGTCAGCGGAGGGCATAAAAATTTCTAATGGGCAACAGGAAATATTTGTAACAACCGTTCCCTCTGATATTGGCAACACAAATGATATAAGAGTCGAATTGAAAAAAGTAAATATTGGTGACTTCACGCCGTATCTGGTAAAAAATATGCGCCTTGAAGGTTTGCTTACTGGGAAAATCAGTGTACTGGATCCTTTCGGGAAATATTCCATTGAAGTGGATGGAGAGGCTGAGCAATTCAGGTTCGAAAACGATTCTATCGGAAGGGTTCGTTTGGATGCGAACTTTACTCAAAGATCAAGGCAGTTGAATTATCACGCGATCTCGGAAAATCCAAACTATAATTTTGATGTAACCGGGAATTATAAGATCGGAGATAGTGTAACAAGAGATCAGATAGATCTGAATGCGACGCTGAATCCTATGAAGATTGAGCCGATAAAGAAATATCTGTCAAGTGTATTTAGCGAGATGAGCGGGCTGGCCAGCGGCAACCTCAGACTTGTAGGACCGGTTAATGATCTCCGTTATCTTGGCAAAGTCCAACTCGCAGAAGGCCGGTTAAAGGTTACATATACGAACGTTGTGTACAAAATACCGGCTGCTACTTTTGAATTCAAAGAAGACAGGATTGATTTTGGATCCTTTGTCATCCAGGACACTTTTCAGAACAAAGGATATATAACCCGCGGAATATTGAGACATCGGGGCTTTGGTGATCTCAGGTTCGATTTTGCAATGAACACCAACAAATTGCTGGTCCTCGCTACCGATAACAAGGGAAATGATCCATTTTATGGAAATGTGATTGCCCGCGCGAATATGAGTTTTACAGGACCTTTATCCGATATGCAAATGGATATTGAAGCTGAACCATCAGATAGCTCTTCTTTATACTTTGACTCGAAAAGCGGCCGGGAGAATAACCAGGCGGATTATGTGGTGTGGAAAGTTTACGGAAGGGAAATGGAAGCTTACAGTCTTGACAACGAAAGTAATCTTACAGTGAACCTCGACGTGCGAGCGAATAACTATGCAAACATGTATGTTATCATCGATGAACTCACGGGTGATATCATCAAGGCAAATGGAAGAGGCAATCTTAAGATGAGAGCCACAACAAGCGGAGAATTTACGCTTACCGGAAGATATGATATCGACAGAGGAAATTATAATTTCAGTTTCCAGACTTTCCTCAAAAAGCCATTTACACTCAGAGAGCAGGCGGACAACTATATTCAGTGGACGGGCGATCCTTCAAAAGCTACTATTAAGATAGACGCCGAATACAAAGCAGAAAATGTACGCTTCAGTGATCTTGACCTTAATAGTATTTCCGGCGGAGCGGATATAAACAATAATGTAAGAAAGTACCGTGGAGAAATACTGGTGCTTGCCAATCTTACCGGCGACTTAATGTCGCCAACAATACGATTTCAAATAGAATTGCCTCCAAATAGTCCGCTTAAAAATGATCTTGACGGTCTTCGGGTGTTAAGTCAAATTCAGAACGACGAGAACGAACTCAACAAGCAGGTAGCCTTTTTAATAGTGTTTAACCGTTTCGGTCCCCTCTCAACGTCCGCAAACCAGGGCATCGGAAATATCGCGTTTGAAGGAATTGTTGTGAATAGTATATCCGGTGTTTTATCGAGCACGCTGAACAGACAATTCTCGAGTATTTTCCAAAAGATCTTCAATGACAAGAGCATCCAGGTGAACTTCAATGCACAATTCTATAGTGGAACAAACTTAGTTGCGGACATCAACCCCGGAACTTTTAATATCGATCGCGGCAATCTAAACCTTTCTGTTGCCAAAAGCGTATTTAATGAACGCCTTACTTTTACGTTAGGTAGTGCCGTTGATTTTGGTTTGACTGCGCAACAGGTAAATGCGAGCGGTATCCCTTTCCTGCCTGACATTGCGGCTGAATGGAAAATTACTCCCGAAGGAAGGTTGCTACTCACGTTTTTCTATCGCGACTCTTACAACTATCTGGCAGGTGCAGGCGTGCGCCAGAACCGCTCGGGCGCGAGTATAAGTTACAGGAAGGAGTTTGATCGTATAAGTGATCTTTGGAGAGGGGATAGAAAGAAAAACAAAAAAGGCCTGCAACCGTCTCCCAAAAATGAAAGCACGGGAACAAACTGATCATCCGTTAGAAACCCTTTTGCTTTATTTCCGTGACCTTATCTCATCCCGGTATAACAGCTATCTTATTCTCTTGAACGACAAATTTGTCAACGGGCGATAATAGAAATTCTATTAAATTTATCAACAGTTAGGAATTACTTTTCAACTTTTATCCGATTTATTCATCTCAAACAGTAACCAAGAAACCATTGTATATGAAATCTTTTATTGTACTTGCGGTTGTTATTTTACTGAGCACGAATCTTAATGCACAACATAAGTTAGAAAAGCTCTGGGAAACAGACACCATCGTGGCCGTTCCCGAGTCGGTGTTACCCGATCTTAAAAATAGTATTCTGTATATTTCGTTGGTCGACGGAGGAGGATGGGACGCTGATGGCAAAGGAGGAATAGCTAAGCTTGGGATCGATGGAAAAAAGTATGAGCCCAACTGGATCACCGGTTTACACGCACCGAAAGGCTCGGCCATGTTGGGTAATCGTTTGTATGTTGCGGATCTTTCTAATGTAGTTGTGATCGATGTCCCGAACGGGAAAATTGAGAAGAAGATTCCAATCGATAGTGCGCAGGGACTTAATGATGTTACTGTCTCCGACAAGGGAATTATATATGTGTCTGATTCAAGAACAACAAAGATATGGCGCATAGAAAATGACAAACCCACACTTTTTCTGGATACAATGAAAGGAGTGAATGGTCTGAAGGCAATCGGCGAAGATCTTTATATCGGTTCAGGGCCTTTATTTTTAAAGGCCGACTCAAAAAAACAGCTCACGAAGATCGCACAAGTTTCTCAGGGCATCGATGGGATAGAGCCAGTAGGAAATGGCGACTTCATACTAACAGCCTGGAGTGGCTATATATGGTATGTAAATGCCGACGGCCGGGTTGAAACTTTGCTTGAAACTCACCAGCAAAAAAAGAATACTGCCGATATTGGATATGACCCACAGAAGAGGATTGTTTACGTTCCTACTTTCAATGCCAAAACGGTAGTGGCCTACGCTTTGAAATAATCTTTGCCACTGAAGATACTCTTTGCCACGGATTACACGGATTCGAAACTTTTTACATTTGATTCTATTAGAAGGACAGTTGTCTTTCTTAATCAAAGAATTCATGATAATGCATGAAATTCTGTACCACAAGAAGATGCCTTTGTTTCGTTCGCCACGAATTGTCGCGAATTATCACAAATTAATTCGTGGCAATCCGTGTGATTCGTGGCAAGACTTCCTGATTTGGATGTTGTCTCTATACACATCTCCTGCAAGACGCTGAAATCCGTGGCAAATTAATTAAGGGCTTTGTCGAGTAACAGCTTCGCCTTTGGACTATAGTCCAATGTTAGTGCAACGGTGCGACCCTTCTCGCTCATTTTCCTCCAGCTTTTCTGAATTATCCTGATTAGCTTGTCGTCGTCATGCTTTTGAATGAAGTCTTCAAATTGAAATTCAAGAAACACAAGACAAAGAGCATCTTCGATTGCCTGCACCTCTTCATCCATTTTTAGGTTTTGTTTTAGCAGAATGCGTTGCACCCCGGCGATTTCCGCATCGTTATATCCGGCACTCTTCAACAATTGTTCGGCTTCAGAAGCGTGAAACTTTGCGAGGTCGGTTCTCCACCGCAGGTAACCTGCTTTTCCTGGGGGATATTGATCGCGGGGAATCTTCCATCGGCCAATATGTTGGCACCGCGATGCGAGCAGCAACGCTTCACTGGCGCTGTCAGCAAGCTTCGTAACCCAGTTGTATAGTTGCTGTGCGTAAAAATATTCTGTAGGGAATTCTGTTCCTTCCCAGACCAATGTATGTGGATCCTGTGTATTATAGTCATCGAATAGCCGAAAGGCGTCAGTGAGTTTGCTCATCATAACACGTGGGATAAAGCAAATTAAATTATACAAGTCAAATTAAAGAATTGTATTATGATCTGCCCTAGCTTTATGAAGTATTCTTTTTAATTACATGACGACTGTTTATGGTAAACCAAAGTGCAGGTATCTTATTATATAGAAGAAAGAGTAATCGCATTGAATTGTTTCTTGTTCATCCCGGGGGACCTTTTTGGCAAAAAAAAGACCAGGGTGCCTGGACAATCCCCAAGGGAGAGTTTACGGATAATGAAGAAGCATTGGAAGCTGCAAGAAGGGAATTCGAAGAAGAAACGGGCGTCGCCCTTTCTGGTAATTTTATAGAACTGACGCCGGTCAAGCAGAAAGCGGGCAAACTTATTTATGCGTGGGCGCTCGAGGGTGATGTTGATGCTTCTAACATTTTCAGTAATTCTTTCAAGATTGAATGGCCTCCAAAGTCCGGTCGTTACAAAGAATTCCCCGAAGTAGATAAAGCGGAATGGTTTGGTAAAGAACAAGCAAAAGAAAAGATCAATCCGGCCCAGGCGCGCCTGGTTGATGAACTTCTGCAAAAGCTTGAATGATTATCTTAGTGAAAGGTTTACTTTTTGAATCCGATACAAAATACAAGATTTGGATCTCACCTAGAAAGATAGATGAATAAAAGAACACTTTACGCATTCCTGATCTCCTTTCTTCTACTGGTCATAGCTATTTTCTTAAACCAAAAAAGCTTTGACAGCATGAAGGAGTACACATCATCTGTTGCTCGTTCGCGCGATATCATCACTTCGCTGGAAAGATTATCAAACTATTTCAAGAGCGCGCAAATCTACAGCCCCTCATATTCAGGCTTAGCGGAAAAGAAATACTATGAGTTATACCTGAAGGAAACGAAAGATGTATACTTCGAAATAATGAGGCTTAAGAATTTCTCAAAAGGCGATTCATTGCAATTAAAGAATTTAGATGCAATAGCCTCGATGATCGATGAACAAATGTATGTGTTGTTGCATCAGAATATTATGGAAATAGTTCTTGCCGGTGAAGCATGGAGGCTTACGAAATTATTTGAAATACATACAAGGATAAACAGATCGATTCTTTATGAGAAAGAAGTTCTAAACAAACTTGATGCAGAACTTAAAGCATCTACTGAAACCACCAACCTGTTAACTATCCTGTTTTCTGTAATCGCCATAATAATCATATTGCTGACTTTTATTTTCAATGTGATTCTCGCAAGAAAAGGAAAATGGCTGGAGGGTTTCCTCGAATCGATTCTGGATACATCGCAGAGTGGTATTATCAGCTATAAAGCCATCCGGAAAAACGGAAAGATCACTGATTTCAAAATCGAATTCGCGAATAAGGCTATTGAAAGGCTGTTAAACATAAAACCGGACGATGTTATTGGTAAGAGGTTGAGCCAGATTCAGGAATTCGTTCTGCAATCAGATCTTTTTGAGAAATATGTCTCAGTTGTTCAAACAGGTATCCAACTACAATTCGAGCAACTCTATCAACGGGGCCAAACTGAGATCTGGTTCTATATGATGCTCGCGAAACTTGAAGATGGCGTTACAGCAAGTTTCCACGACATTACTCATGTGAAAAAATATGAGATCGAATTAAAAAATAATATTGCGCGGCTCGAACATTCGAATAATGAGTTGGAACAGTATGCATACATTGCAAGCCATGATTTGCAGGAGCCTTTAAGAAAGATAAGAACGTACGGAAGTTACCTGAAAAGACAACAATGGGACAAGATCGATAACGCTGGTCATAAGCACCTGGAAAAAATGAATGAGGCGGCAGAAAGAATGTCGACCCTTATTACGGATATCCTTGGTTTTTCAAGTTTGAAACGTGAACAGAGATTTATAGAAACTGACCTTAATCGCATTCTGGAAAACGTGCTTGAAGATCTTGATCTGTTAATTCAACAAAAGCAGGCGGTCAGCCACTATGATATGTTACCTATTATTCAGGCGATCCCATTGCAAATGAACCAGCTTTTCTACAACCTTTTGAACAATGCGTTGAAATTTTCATTACCCGGTACACCGCCCTACATCACGATCTCTTGTCGCATACTCACCGAAGATGACCTTAATTCATACGAGATAACTGACAAACAATCTGCCTATTGTGAAATTATATTCAGCGATAACGGTATGGGATTTAAGCAGGAATACGCTGAGCAGATTTTTGGATTATTCAAGCGACTGAACAATAAAGTCGAATTTCCGGGCTCAGGAATTGGGTTATCCCTATGCTGGAAAGTAGTTGCTAATCACAATGGAAAAATTGTGGCAAAGAGCAATGAGAATGAAGGAGCTTCATTTTACATTATTCTTCCACTTGTTCAAAGCCAGTTTTAAGAGAGCGATACCCATTATGAGTTGTAAAACAAATAAAAAAGCCCCTGCAGGAGCTTTTTCAATTCCTGATCACTAACTCCTGCCATATTACTGTTGTCTTGTAGAATCAGGCTTTTTGGTCGTAGTAGTGTCAGTGGTAGCTGATCTGTTTGTTGCTGTGTCCGTTCCGGTACCTGTGGTTGTTTGTGGTGTATCACAGGATGCTATTGCAAGTGCCAGAACTGCGACAAATAAAACGCTTTTCATAAGTTCTTTTTTAAGTTGATAAATATATTCAACAATCATGTCAAATAATTATGCCAGATATACGGATGCTGCTAAGCGCGCTTTTTATCAGACTGCTTCAATTCTGCCTCAATGGCATTTTTGATATTTTCATAACTTGGTTTGCCTTTCAGAATTTGTCCATTGATAAAAAATGTTGGCACGTCACGAACGCCTTTACTCAACCCTTCAAGCAAGTCATTACGCACCTCCCAACTATAGGTAGAATTTACAAGAGTATCCAGGAATTTCTTGTTCGATATGCCAGCTTCCTTTGAATAAAATTTCAAACTTATGGTTCCCAGGTTTTTCTGGTTTTGAAACAAGATGTTATGCATCTCCCAGAACTTACCTTCCTGCGCTGCACCAACGGCAGCCTCTGCAGCTTTTTGGGCACGTTGATGAATCTGCGTCAATGGAAAATGGCGAAAATTAAACTTAAGATCACCGTCGAACTGTTTTATTAATTTCTTAACTATTTCATTTGCTTTTGCACAGGCTTGGCTCTCATAATCACCGAACTCTACAAGTGCTACTGTTGCCCGACTATTTCCTACCCAGACATTTTTTGTCGGAATTATTTCTTGCGTTGTTTTTGCTTTTGTTGCCATATCACTCCCCTTCCCCGTTAGGGTATTTTTAATTAACAATTATATTTGATTCCCTTAAATAAAAAATCAACTGTTGCTTGAATTACTCACAGCAGTTGATTTAGTTCTTTAGAAAACACAAACGTTATATAACTGATTCCTTCTCTTTCAATCGAGCGGATATAGATGAAGCATCGTTCCGGAACACAACCACCCCATCAAACACGTCAACCAAAACAGGTTTTGTTTTATCAATTTCGCCTGCAAGGATTTTCTTTGAAAGCAGGTTGACAATTTCTTTTTGGATCAGCCTCTTCAATGGTCTTGCCCCATATTGTGGATCGAAACCATTTTCGGAAAGGTAGTCCAGTAAATACTCGCTAAACTCAAGCTGAACTCCAGTTTGACTTACAAGATTTTTGAGATTTTCCAATTGAATACGAATGATACCTTTGATTTCTTTTTTCAAAAGCGGTTGAAAAAGTATAATCTCGTCAACACGGTTTAGAAACTCAGGACGAATCGTTTGCCTTAGCAGATTCATCACTTCGCTTTTAGTTCTGTCAACTACTTCTTCCCTATTGCTCTCATTCAGGTCTTCAAAATTTGCCTGTATGATTGTGCTTCCAAGGTTACTGGTCATTATGATAATTGTATTCTTGAAATTTACAACCCGACCTTTATTATCCGTAAGTCGACCATCGTCCAAAACCTGCAACAACACGTTCCAAACATCCGGATGCGCTTTTTCAATCTCGTCAAGTAATACAACCTGGTACGGCTTGCGACGAACTGCTTCTGTCAACTGCCCGCCCTCATCGTAACCTACGTACCCCGGGGGAGCGCCCACGAGTCGGCTAACCGTATGCTTTTCCTGGTATTCACTCATATCTATCCGGGTCATCATGTGCTCATCATCAAAGAGATATTCAGCGAGCGCTTTCGCTAACTCTGTTTTACCCACCCCTGTTGTTCCAAGAAAAATAAATGAACCAATTGGACGCCGCGGATCCTGCAATCCTGCACGACTTCTGCGAATTGCGTCGGCTACAGCAGTGATTGCTTCTTCCTGTCCGATTACACGGCTATGCAATTCATCTTCCAGATGAAGCAATTTTTCGCGTTCGCTTTGTAACATCTTTGTTACCGGAATTCCTGTTGCCTTCGATATTGTTTGAGCAATATCTTCCGCGTCTACTTCTTCCTTCATCAGGCGAGAATGCTCACTCATGGACGCCAATTCCCTGGAATATTCTTCTATAAGCCTTTCTTGCTCCTTCATCTTGCCGTAGCGGATCTCGGCTACCTTTCCGTACTCACCATTTCGTTCAGCCTGCTCCGCTTCTAACTTTAATTGCTCAATTGCGGCCTTTGCACTCTGCACTTTTTCTACAAGGTCTTTTTCCTGTTGCCATTTCGCGCGCAAAGTATCCCGTTCAACCATCAGGTTGCTGATAACAGTGTTCAGCTCAAGCAATTTTTCATCATCGTTCTCTCGTTTGATCGCCTCTCTCTCAATTTCCAACTGCCTGATTCTCCTTTCGAGTTCATCCAATTCCTCGGGCATAGAGTTCATTTCGACACGCAACTTAGCCGCGCTTTCATCAATCAGGTCAATAGCCTTATCCGGTAAAAAGCGGTCCGTTATATATCGCTGCGAGAGCTCGACGGCGGCAATAATTGCCTCATCCTTTATCCTCACATGGTGATGCGTTTCGTACCGGTCTTTCAGTCCGCGGAGAATCGAAATGGCATCCTCGACTGATGGCTCTTCAATCATTACTTTTTGAAAACGACGTTCAAGCGCTTTATCCTTTTCAAAAAACTTCTGATATTCATTAAGCGTGGTTGCTCCAATCGCTCTCAGTTCACCTCTTGCAAGTGCGGGCTTTAAAATGTTTGCCGCGTCCATGGCTCCTTCACCACCACCGGCGCCCACAAGGGTGTGAATCTCATCAATGAAGAGAATGATCTCACCGTCACTGGTTGACACCTCCTTTACCACACCCTTCAGCCGCTCTTCAAACTCTCCTTTGTACTTTGCGCCGGCAATAAGTTGTCCCATATCCAACGCGTAAATAACTTTAGATCTCAGATTGTCCGGTACATCACCGTTTACAATCCGATGTGCAATCCCTTCAGCGATCGCGGTTTTACCCACCCCAGGCTCTCCTACAAGAATTGGGTTATTTTTTGTTCGGCGTGAGAGAATATGCAGCGTCCGACGGATCTCATCATCCCTACCAATAACCGGGTCGAGCTTTCCTTCTTCAGCCATGTCATTGAGATTCCGCGCGTATTTCTCCAGGTTGTTATATTGGGTGTCTTGTGTCTGAGATTTAACAGTATCGCCTTTTCTCAGTTCTTTAATAGCGGAAATA
>DAINQQ010000029.1:0-37074 GCA_036742645.1 Flavitalea sp. | reverse complement strand
GTTGTGTTCACGTGGGCATGACACAATCCCTTTTTGTGGGGTTATATGTTTGCCCACTTTTACCAAGAAATCCTTAATGAAATAACCTCCTCTTTCCCTCTTCCCAAAGTCTCTTTCTTTCTTAGCCTATGATTTAACAGCCGCAATAACATCTTCTAAAAACCGGACCTCCCCATACTCCTTTTTCCTTGTAAACCCGAGCCTTACCACTACCAGTTTCTTTGAGGGGATAACAAATACATTCTGTCCTTCAAATCCGTCAGCAAAAAACAAGTCTTCAGGTAAGGTGGGAAACAAACGCTTTTCACGACGACCAGCCTTTCCTTTATTAAGCCACCACTGAAAACCATACTCACCTTGCTCCGCGACTGAGGATGGAGTTACGGATTGTTTCACCCAATCTGGGGATAATATCTGCTGGCCATTGAACATTCCGTTATTTAAGTATAATAATCCGAATCTTGCCCAATCACGGGCCGTTGCAAAACAAAAAGAAGAACCAACAAATGTGCCGGATGCATCGGGTTCCAGTACTATACTGTACATGCCAATCCTATAAAATAATTGCTCATAAGGAAACGCATGATAATCATTATCCCCGACGATATGCCGGATGATCCTCGAAAGAATATTTGAGTTCCCACTACTGTAATGAAATCTTGAACCAATAGCATGCTGCAGACGAAGGGAAGCTGCATAGGCTCCCATATCACCGTGTTCACAAAGCATTCTTGTTGCATGAGAGCTCTTTGAGTATACTTCTTCAAATTTCAATCCTGTCGTTTGCTGGAGCAAATGCCTGGTAGTTATCTGGTGACGCGGATCATCATTTTCTTTCCATTCTGGAACAGGTGCAGGAGCATCAATATTCAGCCGGTTTTGTTCTACCAGCACTCCGGCAATTGCACTCGTGATGCTTTTGTCATCCTCCACCCTGTTAGCCTTATGTTTTTTGAAAAGCCCGGCGCATATTTTTCTACAATGATGTTGTTGTCGTACACCACTACAAGAGCCCTGGTTCGGTTCGGGTTTGTTGTATCGGTTTCCTTGAAGAGATTCTGTACTGCAGCTTCCAATCGACTCGAATCCACCTCTGAGGGTATGCTATTCTGCAACTTATCACCCATTGGCCATGGGATACTGTCGGGTTGTACATTGGGCACTATAGCCTGTACAAATTGTTGTGATCGGATCTCCTGTTCTGACAGGTCATTCACCATTGTTGCTCCCAAACCCTTCCTGTAAATCGCCGTCGATTCGCAAAACCGAACATTGAAGAGGTTACAGAGGAGTCCTCATAGTTAACGATGCTGTTGGCTAAATTCAGCGGTGTATAATCCAGCTCCTGTGACTTCACATCGCCTTCGGTTCTTCCCGATACAAAAATTGCCGAGCATAAGATCTTAGCACTGTAGCCTGTGACTACAGGGAATGATACCCAACAATAATAAATTCCATAGCAAAGGAGGAAAACCACAATCAATACAAAAATTCGCGCGAAGCGTCTTCTGACTTTCATTTCAGTGTTGTAGAATTAATATATAGGGTTCCAGGATTCACTTATCACGAGGCTCTGCAGTAAATGTAATGTGCACAACAATGGTGGCAGTATTTGGTTTATGACTGCCAACCAAATCATTTTTTTTCGATGTTTTAAAATCATGCCTGATCACGTGTAATGGATATTGCCTTGTTCAGTATCTTGCAGCGCTATGCCAATCGAACAACAGTTAACAACGGATCATCAATGGAAAGACCTGGTGCTGAACGAATCTGCATTTCAGCAGCTCGCGAAATTATATGAGAGCGCAAAACAAAAGCAATCTGTCACGGCGCTTTTTTTCGGACCGCATGGAACGGGCAAAACGATGGCTGCAACATTACTGGGTAAGGAGTTAGGAAGCGAGGTGGTAAGGATTGATCTGAAAGCACTAGTTTCAAAATATGTCGGCGAAACGGAAAAGCACCTGGGAGAAATGTTTTCTCGTGCTGAAAGCAAGAATTGGATTCTTGTGTTCGACGAAGCCGACGCCTTGTTTGGCAAGCGCACAGCGCTGAAAGATGCGCATGATAGGTATGCCAACCCTACGCTTTCTTATCTCATACAAAGAATAGCCGCTTACAACGGCGTGCTTCTTTTCGCAACCAACAGAAAAAGCCAGATAGACGATGTATTTATTCGCCGACTTCGCTATGTTATTCAATTTCCACTTCCCGATGCGGCAGAGAGGTTAGTTTTATGGCAGCGTGGACTACTCAAAAACAACCTTGGCATTGATCGGAATGACCTAAGAGAAATTGCGAATAGTTTTGAGATGAGCGGTTCTGAGATTATGAAGGTAACCAGGCAGCTCCGCCAGGATTCTGGTCAAGCGGATCCGGCGTCAATCATATCAGGTATTATTGCCAACAAATAGGAACGCCTCGCCTTACTGGCTTTTATATTGCCAAATATGCCACACCCGAACCTTGGGTTCAGGTATGACATGATTTTAAATGTAAACAACCAGCGAAAACAAGCCTATTTAAGAACAGCAACCTTCTTGCTAATTGAGTCAGTAATTACGTTGCTCTCAGCATTCTCTGCAAGGATCACAGAAGCGGCGTTCGCTTTCGCCCGGTCAGACACCCACTGTGACAGCGTTTGTGCATATCTGATATTTTCCGCCTTCGTAAGGGTGGTTATCCCCCCCGAACCTTCAAAATAATAGTGAGTGGCAATGTATTTTTTCACGTGTGCTCTGGTTTCGGCGGGAAGATGATACTGCAATTTCCAGAAATTGCGGCTACCGGAATTGCGAATCGCGTTGTTTACGGGTCTGGGCCCACAATTATAAGCGGCCAATACCAGTAACCAATCTTCATACTGAGCGTAAAGATCTCTTAGATAAAGCGCAGCTGCGTTGGTGCTTTTTTTCAAATTCTTTCGCTCGTCATATTTGCGAGTAATATTCAGACCCAAAGTTTTAGCCGTGGCAGGCATCAGTTGCCATGGTCCTGCGGCCCCAACATGCGATACGGCTTTGGGATTGAGCTCCGACTCCACTACGGCCAGGTATCTCAATTCGATGGGCAGGTCATATCTAGCAAATACGCCATCAATTACTTCAAAGCTGGCGCTGCTTTTTTGTTTCACGCCTTGCAGGCATTCGCCGTTTTCCTTGAGGTACTTGCTTACAAACTGTGTTGCCTGTGTGTTCAGCGGTGCTTTTGGTGCTGAAGCCGAATCAATAAACTTTTGTGTTAGTCCATCTGTTTTGATGGGATTGAAACTAATGGCCGGGATCGTGATAAGTAATAATAGAATGCAAAAGAAAATGGCTCCCGGTAATCTAAAACTCAACATTGTTTTCATTTTAAGGTGAAACAATGCCGACCCTGAGGGTTTGGATTATTATCGATTCAGCATAGAATATTGGGGAGGTTGCAGGCGATCTCCGGGGGTACGGACATTTGGGCTTTTCATGTGTCCGGAGTGCTGTGGTTGTATTGTGAACGACTCAAAAATAGTCCGGTGAACTTTTAAATCATAGGGGTTTTTACGATGGTAATTCCGCCTTCTGGCTAACGCATGGAGGTTCATACGGTTGACATTCCAGATTTATTTGAAATGATGATATTGCTCAAGTTCTTAGATCAGGTGTTGCAAGTTCGGAATTCCTGAATTTCCGAAATTCCGGTTCCTTGGGAGTTCTTAGTTCCGGGTTCTGAGTTGTGAGTTGTCAGTTTGAGTTCTGAGTTTTAAGTTTTCAGTTTTGAGTTCCGATTGGTAGTTATGCTTCCCGGTTCCAACTTGACATTCCAACTCGTGACGAACAAGCTAGAACTCCAAATTCAGAGCTTAAACCTTAGAACTCGCAACTCAGACACTGAGAACTAAAAATCGGAGATGCTAAAAAATAAGCAGTCCTGATTTCTCAGGACTGCTTAAAAATTTTTGTACGAAACCTTACCAACATTTTGCTTGGCCTTCAATGGGTACAAATTTTAGGGTTTACATTTCAATAGGATTTGGATTCTGGACTCTTGGATTTAATTGGTTGCCTCATTCATTGATTTCGAATCTGAACTGGTTTTTCTGGACTTTGGATCTGGTCTTACTAAGGACTCTTGGACTCTGGTCTTTCTGGATTTTTGGATTTGGTTTTTTGGACTTTGGACTTTTTGGTTTCTCTGGATTTTTTGGACTCGGATTTTTCAGACATTGGATTGTGATCCGTCAAATCAATCAATTGACAATACAAACCTAATGTTCGTCTCGAGCAGGCACAAGAGCACAAACGCTGTATTTTAAGTATTCACGATTTACCGTGTGCCATCGTAATATCACTATTTTTCTTTTCGTATTTCCCCAAAACACGCTTAAATCGAAATATAAAGCGCTTATATTTATAGTATTAACCATTTCGAACTTTATGCTATACGAAAACAAGACCGTGCTTATCACGGGCGCTACGCGCGGAATTGGTAAAGCGATAGGTCTCCGGCTTGCGAGAGAAGGAGCAAATACTGTGATCGTTGGAAAAACCGCCGAACCTCATCCAAAGCTCGAGGGAACAATTTTTACAGCCGCTGAAGAGATTGCTAAAGCAGGACCGGGTACCGTATTGCCACTACAGGGCGACATTCGTTTCGAAGAGAGTATCGATCACATTGTCAAGACAACTCTCAGCACATTCGGAAGGATTGATATACTTATTAATAATGCGAGCGCCATCAACCTCTACCCAACTGAACAAATGGAGGCCAAGCGATTTGATCTTATGCAGAGCATTAATGTTCGTGGTACATTCCTGATGAGTAAGGCCTGTGTTCCAGCATTGAAGAAAGCTCATAATCCCCATATACTTAACCTATCACCTCCATTGAATATGGATCCCAACTGGTTTGCAAAGCACCTTGCTTACACGATGAGCAAGTACGGAATGAGTATGATTGTTTTGGGCCTCGCTGAAGAATTGAAAACACACCGCATAGCCGCAAATGCCCTCTGGCCAAGGACTACTATCGCGACAGCTGCAGTACAAAACTTGTTGGGAGGAGACTTCCTCGTACAGCGCAGTCGGACACCCGAAATTGTAGCAGAAGCGGCGTATTACATACTTCAAAAACCATCTTTCGAATGCACCGGAAACTTCTTCATTGATGAAGATGTTTTAAGAGAACAGGGAGTTACAGACTTTACAAAGTATGCCGTCAATCCGCAGCAAAAATTGATGCCCGACCTCTTTTTGTAACAGTCGCGCGAATTGGAGGTAATTAGGCGAATAACGAGGAGGTGAATTCTTTTTATATTGTAGGTATTTCTGTGAATGACAAAAGCCCAGCAACTCATGGTGGCTTTAGTCAATACCAATTCCCCTCGCGGGGCCCTCCCTCCCCCGCCGTCCAGCCTACCATTTTTGCACTTGATGAAATACTTCATCATTAAGTAGTTTTCACTGCTAATTTCCAAAGGTTAGCCACCCTGTTTTCACGCTGTATAACTATTAGTCTTCGTTAGTTAGTTCTTTCAATAACCCATGATTAATCACTTATCAAATATCTCACTTGAGACTGACCCAACCAAGGGGGAAAAACGGGAAAAATCTGTATTTTTCTGAGAACTCTTACTCAAGTTTCTCGGGCCGCATTTGCGGGAATAACAGTACATCCTGGATCGATGGTTGGCTGGTGAGTAGCATGCATAACCGATCGATACCAAAACCAATACCTGAAGTTGGTGGCATCCCATATTCCAACGCACGTAAGAAGTCATAATCAATAAACATCGCCTCATCATCTCCCCTTTCCATCAGTTTGCTTTGTTCCTCGAATCTCTCACGCTGTTCAATTGGGTCATTTAGTTCGCTATAAGCGTTGGCTATCTCTTTACCATTAGCGATCAATTCAAATCGTTCTACCAGGCCTGGCTTACTGCGATGTTTTTTAGTCAGCGGACTCATTTCAACCGGGTAATCGATAATGAATGTTGGTTGAATAAAATTATCTTCACATTTCTCGCTAAACAACTCGTCTATCAACTTTCCTTTCCCCATGGTGTTATCAACATGGATATGTTGTTCACGGCATAGGTTTCTTAACTGGTCTTCATCCATGTTACTGATATCTGTTCCAGTATATTCCTTAATCGCCTCGAACATAGTGATGCGCTTATAAGGAGCTTTAAAATCAAGTTGCTTGCCATCAACAGTAACAGTCGTTACTCCATTTACCGCGATGGCCGCGCGTTCAAGCAACTGTTCTGTTTTTTCCATCATCCATAGATAATCCTTATAAGCCGTGTAGAATTCAAGCACTGTAAACTCGGGATTATGTGTACGGTCCATGCCTTCATTCCTAAAGTTGCGGCTGAATTCATATACCCAATCAAAGCCACCAACAATCAGTCTTTTCAAATAAAGTTCGTTAGCGATCCGCAAATAAAAAGGAACATCGAGCGCATTATGATGTGTAACAAAAGGCCGGGCAGCAGCTCCCCCGGGAATGCTTTGCAGCACAGGAGTATCCACTTCGAGGGCTCCCTGGTCGTTTAGAAAGTCCCGAATAGCGTTGATAAGTTTTGTACGCTTGACAAATGTTTCTTTCACCTGTGGATTGATCAGCAAGTCTGCATACCGCTGCCTGTACTTAAACTCCGGGTCAGTCACTGCATCAAATGTTTCACCCTCTTTTTCTTTTACGATCGGCAATGGTTTTAGTGATTTCGTAAGTATGCTCAGCTCTGTAACGTGAACCGATGTTTCACCGGTTTTGGTGGTAAAAACGAAGCCTTTCACTCCAATGATATCACCAATATCTGCCAGGTGTTTCCATACTTTATCATATAAAGTTTTATCCTCACCCGCGCAGATATCATCTCTTCGTATGTATAGCTGGATTTTTCCGGATGCGTCTTGTAGTAAAGCAAAGGAGGCCTTGCCCATGTCCCGGACACTCATGATACGGCCCGCAAGACAAACATTTGCAAAATCAATTTTGTTCTCTTCGCCTTTGTAATTTTCTTTTATATAAGTTGATGATGTATTGACGGGGTACAAGGGAGCTGGATATGGGTCGATTCCAAGCTGTTGCAATTCTTTTAACTTTTTCCTGCGGATAACTTCCTGCTCCGATAACTGCGCTGTTTGCATTATTTGAATTTGAAGCGCAAAATTAAGGGAAGCAAGGCACTTGGGAGTCGGGAGTTCGGAGTGGGGAGTCGGAGTGCTGGGGTGGGACGCAAATGTAGTCGCAGTTCACAATCAAACACAAACGTAACGGTCAAAATTTAGTTTTGCCAATTAACCGCTCCCCATTGACCATTGATGACTCCCGACCCCCTGACTCAATAGTCAGGGTTTAAAAACAGCTTGCTAATTTTTAAAAGATTAAAAATAGATTATGTGTTCAGTTCGTTAAAGCCCTGGATGGCCATTTCGTTTGGCAGGTAATTTGAAACTCAGCAATAAACTAAGAGTATGAAAAAAATATTTACTACCCTCGCCCTATCGTCTATCTTCTTCACTTCATGCGACACATTATCAAGTTTGCCAAATGCTTTAGGCGTTTCTGAAGCGGAAGCTGCTGAAGGTATTCGACAGGCACTTCAGCAAGGCACCGGAAAAGGAATTGCTGTCCTTAACAAGCAAGATGGCTTCTTTGGAAATAATGCGTATAAACTATTCCTGCCGGATGATGCGATCAGGATTGAAAAAACGCTAAGAACAATCGGTTTGGGCAGCCAGGTAGATCGCGCTATTCTACAGATCAATCGTGCTGCCGAAGATGCCGTTGGCTATGCAACTCCCATCTTTGTTGACGCGATCAAAGAAATGACAATTGCCGATGCGATTAATATCGTTGGCGGAGAAAGCAACGCTGCTACTAATTACTTCAGGCAAAAAACACGCGATAAATTAGTTGTCGCCTTTTCGCCGGTGATTGACCGTTCCCTTGTGAAACTCGAAGCAACGCGGTACTACTCGGAAATTGTAACACTGTATAATAATATTCCCACAACGTTTAAAAAAATAAATCCCGACCTCACATCGTACGTTGTTGATAAAGCTACAATGGCACTTTTCGATCAGATCGAAAAGGAAGAAGCGAATATTCGTGCTAATCCGCGGGCACGGACAACAGAGATCCTCAAAAAAGTTTTCGGAAGTTACAGAGGGTACTAAAAATTCTGCCACGGATTACAGGATTTGCACGGATTTAATCCGCGAGTAATCCGTGGCCACAAATTCCAATCAATCTTCCTTGCAGTTCAGTAATTTTATTGAATGGATTTTTTAAATGAACCGTTCAATATCCAGTTGCTTCCCAGAGCTGAAGATGTACCCTTCATTCCTGTTGAAAGATCTTATCTGACAGTTATACGCATTGAATGGGCCATCTCTTCTGCTATCCTGCTAATTATCGGTATCGTATTAATTTTTTCAATTCAATCTTTACAGCGTCCTCTTTGGATCTTAATAATTGGTGGAGGTTGGCTTATAATAACCATCTCCTACTTTTTTTTTCAAGCAAAATCGTTTGCACGAAAAGCTTACTCCCTGCGTGATAAGGATATAATTTATCGCAGTGGATGGATTGTTCAAACAATTAGCACCTGTCCATTTAACCGAATCCAACATAGCAGTGTGAATACGGGATTTTTTGAGAGGAAATATGGGTTGGCTACACTTATACTATATACCGCGGGCACTAATGATGCGGACTTGCAAATACCTGGCTTAAAAGAAGCAGACGCGTATGGGATCAAAGAATGGATCACTCAAAAAATAATTAATGAAGGGCAGCCGGGAACATAACTGGAATATTCCGCAAAGGCAGGCTAACGCAGGCATACTCGTCATTATTTACAAGGCTTTTGTTACAGTAGTGAAAGTAATCTGGCCGCTTTTACTCGTGTTTATTTTCAGAGAAAAGGACAAGACTTTTGACACATTTGAAATGCTGCTGATCGGAATCCCCGCATTTATCCTAATCCGTTCCCTGGTTGATTTTTATTTCTTCCGCTTTTATATCCAGGAGGAGAACCTTATTATCAAGAAAGGTTTTTTAAGTAAACGGGTAATTACAATACCACTGGATAAGATTCAATCTGTTCACATTGAACAGAACCTCGTACACCAACTGCTGGACGTTTCCAGGCTGGCAATCGATACGGCCGGTTCGGAAAAAGCCGAAGCTGAAATTGACGCAATTTCGAGTGGCAAAGCCGAGAGTTTTAAGGAGTTTCTTCTGCGGCACGAGAAACAAACCGACGAAGGCGCATATGTTACACGCGGGGATGTGGAAGTCCCAATAATACAACTTTCGGCTCTTGATATACTTAAGCTTGGACTTTCGGCAAATCATCTGCAGGCATTTTTCATCGTACTCGCCTTCAGCATATCAGCCCTGCAGGATCTTTCCGAAGTATTTGGTGACCGCGTAATAAGATTCGTTGAGGAGTCATCATCCGCGATCGGATTTTCACTGGTTTCCGTAGTAGTCTTAATTGTTTTTGTCTTAATAGTATCTGTTCTTGTGTCTTTGGTGAGAATTACGTTAAACTATTCAAACTTTACGTGCAATGAGACGGGAAAAGGACTTCGCATAAGAACCGGTTTGATCAGCACCAGGCAGAATCTCGTGCCTTTTTCAAAAATTCAATATATATCGTGGGAAGCAAACTGGATTCGGCGGAAAATCGGCTTGTATATGCTGGAATTTCACCAGGCTCAAAACGAAAAGGCAAAAAGAAAGCAACGTATGCGTTTGCCTATTACAAAGAAAGAGTATATCAACAGGTTGCTTGCCTCGTATCACCAGGCCGTTAAGCCAATAGCGCATACTGTACATACAATTGATAAAATTTTCCCTTTTCGGAGAATGCTGGTAGCGGGCTTACCGCTTGGTTTAATAGTTACAGCCCTTGCTTTTTTCTGGATTGAGGAGTATGCCCTTCTGTTTTTGATGTGGATTCCCTATGTGTACTTAGTAAATATTATTTATCGGAAAAGATTTCGCTTGTACATATCTCCGGAAGCGCTCCAGGTTGACAGTGGGGCATGGGGAAAAGAAACTGCGATTGCCCAATGGTACAAAATTCAATATGTCGAACTCCGGCAGTCGATTTATCAGCGGAAGAAGCAATTAGCCAGTCTTGTGATTCATACCGCGGGAGGAAAAATTAGTATACCTTATATCCGGTTGGACTTAGCCAGAGGTATTCAAAATTATTCGTCGTATAAAATCGAAACTGCCACGAGGTCCTGGCTGTGATGATATCTATTGCTGAACAACGCTTGTAAGCAGGCCGGCAAAAAGATTTCTCCACTCGTTATTCCTCTTTTCAATTTTTAATTGATAAAGATCCTGTGAAAGATTTCTTTTCATCTGATACATATCGGGCTTGTAATTTAACCAGGTGATATTTGAAGAGAACGATTGAACTTCACCGGCATTAAATGCTCCAGGCCATGTTTTAGGTTTTACTCCGAGCACCGAGACTCTTTGAAATTTGCTGAAATCAGGAGAAGGTAAGGTATCTGTTTGCGAGGCGGCTGCAGGCAAATAAAAGGCAACAGCCAATGGGATTGAAAGAAGCTGCCGTTTCATGGTGAAGTATTTTATGCTAAAGTAGACTTATCTTGAAGAGCAAAAGTGGAATGCTTCGAAAATCACTTTAGGTAGCCAGTAACACCTGCCAGGCCTCCTGGACCTTGCCAGTTTGTAATAATTCTTTCGCATACAGTTGAAGTTCTTTTTCCATCTCGTCAGGGTTTATTGAATAGTACTGAAAAATATGCCTAAGTTTCTCATCCTGGAACGATGGGTCTATTATAGGCAGTTCATACACATTCGCAAGCTGTCCGAGATGATTACCTGTTAAGATCTTGCTCCGCCTGATATGATCTGGAAGCTGATCGATTCCGATACCTAGTTTTACATTTGGCTTTGGCACTTTGAATAAATTTGAAGTATCGACTTTGCAATACCAGTCGGCTCCTAATCTTGCAACATGATGAAGTCGCGTCTGATCAATCAGGCCTTTTTCATTTACGATGGCATCGTTGATATGCATTACCAGTACTTCACAGATCACCAGGTTTCCTGCTCCGCCTTCGGAGCCGAGGGGCTTCACTTCAAGTATCTTACATTCAAACTTAACCTTGCTTTCTTTCACCATTGGTGGCCTAACCTGTGTTGCAGGTTCCTGCGTAAATCCTGCCTTGATAAATTCATTCATGCCTTTTGGAAAGTCACAGCTCGCCAGGCTTACCTGTTGTATCATTTCGTAATCGACGATGTTGATCACAACCTCGGGAACCTGAAGAACATTTTCATAACTATGTTTAGTAGTGTTATCTCTCCCCCTGCGTGAGGGAGAAAAAATAACCACTGGAGGAGTGATTGAAAAAAGATTAAAAAAACTAAACGGGCTGAGATTGACATTACCTTCTTTATCGATCGTGCTTGCGAAACAAATGGGTCGGGGGGCAATCGCATGCTGCAGGTAGTTTTGACGCTCGGGAAGATTTATATTTTTGAGATCAATGATCATTGTTAAGGTTGATTATTCCGCCCCAAAAGCACCATTGCCTAATCGGCTAATCATAACATCGGCCAATTTATTAATACTCGTTCTCGAAATATGTTACACCGTGTTCTTCTTCTTGCTCAAAAGTGAGAAACTATCTTCATCCCTCACTATGGTATTCGATAACCATCCAAGTTTATCAATTGCCAGCTCAACCACATCACCTTCCTGGAGCCATTGTTCCTTATAAGACGGATCATTTAATTTGCCCGTTCCGTTTAATTCAAGGAAACAACCCGTACCAACAGTTCCACTTCCGATAATATCACCAGGATGAAGATCTGTTCCATACGCGGCCCGTTCAATTATTTCCGCAAAAGTCCAGTCCATATCGCCCACATTTCCATCGCTGACCTGTATTTTATTCACCCAACCTTGCATGCGTAGATTCCAGCTTTTTCCAATATGACCTTGCTTTGCGGGTATCTCCATATCTTCTAATTCGTCGAGTGTTACGAGCCAGGGGCCTATCGCAGTCGCGAAATCCTTTCCCTTGGCAGGCCCGAGATTCAGGAGCATTTCTTCCATTTGCAAGGTTCTTGCACTGAAATCATTCATGATCATCAGTCCACCTATATATTCATCAGCCTTTTCAGCGCGGATATTCCGGCCGTGTTTGCAAATCACCACTGCGCATTCGAGTTCGAAATCAAGTTTCTCGAAATGGTTGGACATACAAATAACATCACCAGGCCCCTGGATGCTATGATGATTGGTATAATAAAATACCGGAAACTGATCGAATTCAGGGATCATGTCTACTTTCCGGTTCCTTCTGGCGGCAGCAACGTGCTGTCGAAAAGCATACCCGTCACGGCACGAGGCGGGCAGCGGAACAGGCGCCAATATTTGTTCAGCATCATATGGTATGCCTTTCGATTTTGCAATCTTTCCTTCCTGAACCATGATTTCACCACCTCTCGCCATTGGAAGCGCATCTTCCCAATAGTTCAAAAACATGTTCATGGTGTTCGGTAAATCGGGATGCAGTGCTTCCATGTCGAATAGGTAACCATCGATGTAAGCGGCCAGCTGCTCATGTCCGTCTTTGATATAAGAAACAAGTTTCATTTACTATTGGTTTTGAGATGATGAAAGTGGTCAAAATTAAAGGGAATAATCATCCCTTGACCTGTTTGTGAAATATGAACCGCAGAGAATGGTCAGATGTCGGAAAACAGAAGCAGCATATAAGAAAGGTATGATTCTGAAAAAGTTATGCCAGTGTTAAATAACCCCGATGCCTACCTTGTAACGAATTCCCACTAATAATAGCAAGACTTAATTTTTATTTCCGTATCACTTCGTAATTTCGGTTTATGAAGTTTGAAAAAATTCATAACAAAGGCCAGGCGCAATTGTTTCGGAGCAATTACCTGGAAATGCTTACCAAAACACATCCACTCGTTATATGGGGAATTTATTTTCCTGTAGTTGCTGGATTGCCTTTTTATTCTTTTTCAAAACTTTCTTTTCCTGTATGGCAGATTGCAATACTTTTTTTAGTGGGAATGTTTTGGTGGACGCTCGTTGAATATGTACTTCACCGTTTTTTATTTCATATGGTCGGTGAAAGTGAAAGAGCTCAGCGCATCATTTATGTGATGCATGGTAACCATCATCATTTTCCGCGAGATAAGGAAAGATTGTTTATGCCTCCGGTTCCGAGCCTGATAATTGCTTCAATACTTTTTTCGGTATTCTACTCAATAATGGGTAAGTACGTTTTTATTTTTTTTCCCGGATTTATTTTGGGATACTTAATGTACGGTACCATGCACTACGCGATTCATGCATGGAATCCTCCGTTTAAATGGATGAAACCACTTTGGCGCAATCATCATCTTCATCATTACAAAAATGAAGGAAAGGGTTATGGCGTAAGCACCACTCTGTGGGATCGCGTATTTGGAACTATGTTCGATTTGAAAAAAGAAAAAGAAGATAAAGAAAAAGTAAAGGAATTGATGTTTAGATAGAAATCCCACCAAAAAATAAAGGATGACAACAAAAATCATCCTTTGTTTTTTTAAGCTACCATTTTTCATCTTCAGCTATATTATCATCACCTTTATACAGTTTGCGACTTTCGATCTTTTGTTGTTCCCGTTCAATGAGAAGATTGGCAATGATCCATCCGGAGTCATGACGTGTATTTTCCGCGAGCAACTCTTTCAACTTACTTTCGCTGATGTCTTTACGGTAGAGAATTTGAACCAGCCCGGCGAAATCATTTTCAATGAGTTCGTTTATGCTGTGTGCAAGCTGATGAATAAATTGGCTTTCTTCCGGGTGAAGCAGACGGAATTCGTTAGACAAAGCATGTATGATTTCACTATTTGGTTTCATTTGTTATTGTTCCGCGAGCTCGATACCCTTTTCGAGAAATTCATCCCTTCCTTCTTTGATACCTTTCAACGTTCGTTCTATATAAATATCAGGAGTTATTCCTTTTAGGTGATGCTTCGATCCGTCATGATTTTTTACTAGCATACCAGTCCAGGATACCAGAGCCATGCAGATCTTGTACATTACACGAAATTGAGGTGATATGATCAAGTATATTATTCAAAACTTTTCCATCGCACCAAGCCCAAACAATGCAAAATCATATTTCACCGGATCCTCTTTATCAAGTGCTCTAAGATAGGCAGTGAGCTCCATTGCTGCCAACCAGTCTATAGGTTTACGTTGTAACAGATGAAAACGTTTGGCTACCCTGGCCACGTGCAGATCGATTGGACACACAAGCATTGAGGGATGAATATTTTCCCAAAGGCCGAAGTCAACTCCCCGGTCATCTTTGCGTACCATCCAACGCAAAAACATGTTGAGGCGCTTGCATGTCGAATTTTTCGCAGGCGATGCGATATGTTTCCTTGTGCGAGGTGGAATATGCTCCAGAGACAAAAAATATTCCCTGAACCTAACCAGCGCAATTTCAACAGTAAGGTCTTGGGGATCGAGCCATTTTGCAAACGCCAGCTCCAGTGAGTCGTGCGTTGTATAGTGGTACCGAAAGAATTCAACGAAGTAGAGCAGATCGGTATCGGTGAAGGTCCTGTGCCGGAAGCCGATTAATCGTTTTAAGTCTGCGCTTTTATGATTTACACAGAAATCATGCGGCGCCATATCCATCCTTTGCATCAAGTTCGTTGTCTTGTTGATGATCGTCGTGCGATTACCCCAGGCAAAAATTGCAGCAAAAAAGCCTGCGATTTCTATGTCTTGCTTTTTTTTGAAAAGATGGGGGATAGAAATCGGGTCATTTTTTATAAAAAAAGGCTGATTATATTCATCAACCTTCTTATCCAAAAACTCCTTTAACGATTGCGTTTTCATAATTTTTCTAAAGCCTGCTTAAGGTCTTCTATCAGGTCATCGATATCTTCAATGCCTATGCTTATGCGGATCAGAGAATCCGACAAGCCATTTTTGATACGTTCTTCTCTTGGAATTGAAGCATGCGTCATGGTTGCAGGATGATTGATCAGTGATTCAACTCCACCGAGGCTTTCAGCAAGAGCGAAAAGCTTTGTTCCCGAAAGGACTTTATTTGTGGCTTCTGTACTTTCATCTTTCAATGTAAAACTCAGCATTCCACCAAAGCCACGCATTTGCTTTTTAGCCACAATGTAACCGGGATGATCTTCAAACCCACACCAGTAAACCTTTGCTATTTTTGAATGAGCACGGAGGAAATGCGCTATAGCTTCCCCGTTAGAACAATGCCTGTCCATTCTAAGGTGTAATGTCTTCAATCCCCGCAACACTAAAAAACAATCCATCGGTCCGGGTACCGCACCGCAGGTTTTTTGCAGGAAATATAATTGTTCTCGCAGATCAGGGTCATTCATCATCAAAGCGCCCTGGATAACATCGCTGTGGCCACCCAGATATTTTGTGGATGAATGCATAACTATATCAGCTCCCAAATCAAGTGGATTTTGCAGGTATGGCGAAGCAAACGTGTTATCAACCGCGAGCAGAATATTGTGTTGTTTGGCAATAGCAGCAATGGCCTCAACGTCGACAATATTTATCAGGGGATTTGTAGGTGTTTCGGTCCAAATTAATTTTGTATTCTGATTGATATATGGCCGAATATTTTCTGCCTGTTGCATGTTGACATAGTGAAACTTCAGCCCGAACTTCTCAAATACTTTAGTAAACAACCGATACGTTCCACCATACATATCGTTTGCGGCGATTACCTCATCTCCTGGTTTTAATAATTTAATCACGGCGTCGGTTGCAGCCACGCCACTGCTGAATGCCAGGCCATATTTCCCATTTTCAATAATTGCCAGTGCATCCTCCAAGGCTTTGCGCGTTGGATTCTGTGAACGCGCATATTCATAACCTTTGTTCTTCCCGGGTGCGGATTGAACATAGGTTGATGTTTGATAGATTGGCGTCATAATTGCCCCAGTAGATGGGTCTGGTTCGATACCGGCATGTATTAGTTTAGTTCCAAGTTTCATTCTGTATATGATTAAGTGTAATTGTGGAGTGCAAAGATGCGCAATTATAAATGAAGGCCTCAAGACGGATTAAAACTTTGCATTTGATTGCCACTCATACCCGAGTTTCCTCTTTAACATAAGCTTAACCGAGAGACAAAAATAATATGCAACATTTCTGAAGCCCTTGCTGGTACTGGTTTCTAGGCAAACTGCATTTTGGCTGAAAAATGTTTTATGCGAAATACTTCGTAGATTCTTGTCTTGACCCTGCCACTAGTACAAATTCGATTGACAACAATGTAACTCCGCTATACATTTGGTTTGAAATTATCTGAATGACCAATTAAAAAGTTTAGCCATGAAAAAAGTATTAGCCATTATCTGTTCTATGATGTTTGTTATTGGAGCGTACGCCTTTGAAGTAAACGAAAAAGTTTTGAAATCATTCAATGAGACTTTCTCTTCTGCCGAGGAGGTAAAGTGGGAAGAATACAAGACCTACTATACTGTCAGTTTCGTACACTCGGGTATCCGCTCCAAAGTAAATTATGATAAAGACGGGCGAATGTTGGGATCAATCCGCTATTATGCCCCTCAGTTGCTTCCTTTAAATATATACAACAGGTTGAAGATCGATTATTCCAGGAAGGAATTGTTTGGCGTAACCGAGGTCACCTTCGGAACAGAGGTAACATACTTCGTGAAAATGCAAGATTCGAAGAACTGGATTACGATCAAAATCGATCCATCAGGGAACAGTTCAGTACACGAAAAATATAAAAAGGGGTAAGAAACCATAGCCGACGAAGGTCACTTCAGTAATTGCCCGGCAACTAAATATCGCCAATCCAGATTATCAGCCGCGTATGCCTCATGCGGCTGATTTTTTTTATTCAGCACCGCCGGCTTCAGGATCTTTTTTGCAACAAGATTTTTTTTCGATTCATGGATATAATCTTTCACAAGTGAGTCTTCCATCCACAATTTCTGTGGAGGCTCGAATCCAATCTTATCCTTTCTCCATACTGTTTCAGCCGGTAATTTATTTTCAACTCCCTTTCTCAAGATCCACTTCGTCCACCCACTGTGAATTTTATACTGCGGCGGCAGGGAAAAGATGAATTCGACCAGTTCGTGGCTTAGGAATGGAAGCCTCACCTCTCTTCCATGCGCCATCGAATTCCGGTCTGCATATCGTAATAATTCACCAAGGCCCGACACGCAGGTATTAAAATGCAATATGTCATTCAGCTTTGCTATATGCGGCCTGGTGGAAAATTTGCGGTTAATGGTTTCCCCGAAAAAATCTTTATTGAGATCATCATTTCTTCTAATAGCGTTCAATTCTCTATTATCAAGCTGTGTTTTTGAAAATCGTGGAAGCTTCGCTGCTGCGTAATTTTTCAACGTCCATCTAAAAGCAATTTGATTCTTATGCAATGCCTTTTTCTCACGATGGAATTCCGACAGTTTATTCCGGTAAAGTAAGTCCTGTAAATACCAATGAATATACTTGCTGTACCCTGCTAATACTTCATCAGCTCCCTGTCCATCGAGTAACACTTTCACGTTGTGACTTTTCGCAAGTTGAAAGACCCGGTATTGAAGATATACACTGGCTGAAGAGACCGGCATTTCATGGTGATATAATAATTTTTCAAAGTCCCTGGCAAAATCTTCCGCTGTCGGAGTTACAGTAAAATTTTCGAGGCTGAAAGCTTTTGTTACCCGATTTATGTGAGTGGATTCGTCCTTAATAAATCCGGGCAAAACAAAAGAGAAGGTTTTTCTTGTAGTGGATGGGTTAACGAGTTTATCAATGATTGCCGTAATGGAAGAACTGTCGATCCCTCCGCTCAACGAGGTTCCAAGGGGTACATCGCTCCTGAGGCGTCGTGTGATCGAAGTGGTTAGCAGATGTCTAAATGTGTCAATCGCCGTGTTTTCGGAAATGGCAATTTGTTTCTCTTTATCAAGTATCCAGTAGGCTTGCGTAGTTAATTTTTTCTGAATTAGATGATACGTCAAATAATGAGCTGGAGGCAGTTGTTTGATCTTTTGAAAGAAAGTAACCTCATTATCCGAGGGGTTCTCAGTGTAACCGAGGCCAAGATACAACAGGAGACTTTCCGAATTTACAGAAGTCGTCAGTCCTGCGGCGGCAAGCGCTTTTATTTCCGACGCAAACCATAAAATATTGTTTGCGTCGTCAAATAAATAAAAAAAAGGTTTTTCACCGAAACGGTCGCGTGCGGCGAATAATGACTGTTCCTCTTCATCCCATATAGCAAAAGCGAACATGCCATCAAAAAGGTCAAGGCATTTTTCCTTATAGCGATCATATGCTGCCAGGATCACTTCAGTGTCGGAGTGAGTACTGAATTCATGCCCCTTACCTGTCAACTCATCTCTTATTTCGAGGTAATTGTAGATTTCTCCATTGTATATGATCGTATAGCGATCCCTGTAGTGCATCGCCTGACCGGCGCTTTCGCTTAGATCAATAATAGAAAGCCTGCGATGACCAAACAACACCTGCTGATTGGGATTGCTCCAAAATGAATCCCCGTCGGGCCCGCGATGCGCTAACGCTGCAGTCATATTTTGCACAACTAAATCTGTAAACCTATTCCGATCATACGTAATAATGCCTGCTATCCCACACATGTTGTAAATATCGGAATAACGAATAATAAGTTGGAACTGAGCTTGCGAACGGTTCAATGCGTTAATACGTGATGGGAAGCATGGTCTTAACTGTATCCCATGCCATTACCAGGCGAACGCCTGTATCTTGTCTTTCAAATTCCATCGTGAAGTATTCCATGGCATACTGAGATTTCGATACGGGGATGTCGAATTTATAAACATCCAATGTTGAATCAATCTTTAATCCCCAGGTAAAAAGATCGTTATTAAGGATGATCGTCCATTTATTCTCATATGGAATACAATAAATAACATACCTGTTTTTTCTAATCAGCTTTTTCTGGATAGTTACATCTCTGAAAAATTCAATCTCAGAAGCTTCATTCGCACCCAGTCTCCATCGGGATCCGTATTTTAATACGTTCCCAAAGATGACACGGCCGTCCTTTTTCGGCCTGCTGTAAACTAGCCGCGCAACAACAGGTTCTTTAACGTTTCCGGACATTTTAAGTTGTGGGTAGTCTGCCGGGTAATAACTTATGTCGAGCGGAGACTTGTCAATATTCACTGTAATTGTCGGCTCTTTATTCGCACCAGGTGCAGAATTTGCAGGTGAGCGGGACGGATTCGGTTCGGCTTTTTGATTACAACCTAAATAAAGGATACCAATGAACAAAACTAAAGTGATGAGGGATTTTCGTATCATATGTATCCATTATTGATTAAAAGGTAAAAGGAACACTCGCTTTTACATCATCCCACATAATAACAAGGTTAGCACCTCCGTCTATTTTTTCAAATGCCATTGAAAATATCTCTACAGGCTCCTGTTGTTTTTCAACCGGTATGCTGGTACGTAATATATCTTTCTTTTCATCGTATTGAAATGCACCCCATATATCGGTTTCTTTATTCAATATAAGTGTCCACTTATCTGGATATGGTATGGCGTAAATCGTATATCGTCCCTTTTTCACCTTATTCGTTCCAATTTTTGCATCTTTATATAGCTCCAGCTCTGTTGCTTCGTTTGCACCAAGCCGCCATACCTTACCATATTCAACCAGTTCTCCGTAAACCTGTCTTCCGTTTTTTTGTGGCCGGCTGTAAATAATTCTGACTGCACAAGGTTCAGTAGCCTTGTTCTGAATCTTAAGAACTGGATAGTTATTTGGGTAATAGCACATGTCCAGGGGAGACTTATCTACCGGGGCGAGCTTGGTTTGGGCTATAGCGTCAAAACCAAGACTCAATACACAAAAAAATAAAACGGTCATCTGCCTCATACGCTTACGTTTAGAACCAAAAATAATTGAATATCGTTTCAAAAGACGGCGCCATCAAGTAAATGGTTTCATAAACTTTAACTATACGTATAATATCTCATTGAGGGTTTGTTCCCGGTTCAAGTTCCAGGGACCGCATTGTATCAAAAGCGAACACCTTTAGAGCAGGAAAAAAATCAGCATAGCATGTTTGAAGTTCATTATAATATCGCGAAAACAGCCCGAACGCCGTATCGCTTTCATCCATATACAATGCCCGGCGGGAAATGCCATCGAAACTTCGCTGTATACCGAACATCGACTTATAATTGTATAGCCAGTTATACTGCTTCATAAACGGATACATCAATCGGAATTTATCAGGGAATATAGACTCATATAGATCAAGCGACGCATAGCTTTTCAAGGAGAAGTCGAGCAATGAGGTATCGCTGAACTCGCCGGAGTCGATTGCTAGAAAATGGTCGTATACAACATCCATGAAGACGGCGCTGTATAATCCGTAGGATGGCTGGAAAAATTTTCGCGCTTCTTTTGTTGCCGCATGGGCGTCAGTAAATTCGTCAATCGCTCTGTGAAGAGCAATGCCACGTTGAATTGTCAGCGGATATTCAAATTTCTTTTTGCCTTTCACGAAATCGCTGATCATATTCCCGACAAGAATATCGGGTTGACCGAAAGACAAATATGCGTGTGCCAGGTAGTTCATCGCGTTTTAAAAGGCAAAATGCAATAATAAGCTTTCAGGGACTGTTTTGTGATAAGAGACGGTTTAAACGAAAGAACAGTAATTTTTTCTGGGATGAACGGTAAATGACCGCTTATGAAGGCAAATCACTCATTTTTGTAACATCTTCATGTGATTGGATATACCAGGTTCGTGTGATAACATGTGATTTGTTATAGCATCAAAATCAATTGCTCCATTTTAACTATCGATTAACCTGGCTTCTTACAACATTTTTGAAATTCAATACAACCCTTGCCAGTAAGGGCTTTCATCAATTTTTATTGTTGGTTCATTTGTCAACTGCTATCGTTTTTTTGCTGATTGCTCAAATTTTCTACCACTAGTCAATATTCGCTTCACACAAGCTGATTGCCGCTATACTTTTGTGTTATGAAAATTGAATGCAGAAAAAAATAACCACTGTAACATTTTCAAAAAGCATGCGTCATAGATATCAAAGCAATCAACAAAAAATAATAACTAAAAAACATTGAAACCAAAAAACAGAAAAACGCCCTGTAACATTTTTCAAAGTGCATGCGTCACATATACGAAACCAATCAACCTAAAAAATATTAAAAACAAATTTTAAAACATCAACAAAATGAAAAAGAGTATTTTAATGTGGGTCATGATGCTCACAATGGGTCTTACAAGTACATTCGCTAACAATGAAGAGACTATCAATCAAAGAGCAGTTAGTTCGTTCAAAAAAGATTTTACAAACGCCCAGGATGTAAGATGGGAAAGTGGCAAGGACTTCGTGAAAGCGACTTTCAAAATCAATGATCAGGTTATGTTTGCCTATTATTCTCAAAGGGGAGATCTTATGGCTGTCACAAGAAACATTTTATCAGGCCAGTTGCCGATTAACCTGTTGTCTAGCCTGAAGAAATCGTATGACACTTATTGGATCAGCGATCTGTTTGAAGTGTCTTCTTCTACAGATGCATCCTATTATGTAACGTTACAAAGTAGCGATCATACTCTGGTGTTAAAGTCAAATGGTACCAGTGGATGGGATGTTTACCGAAAGGAAAAAAAGAATATATAAGCAGTTCTCAAGTTGGTTTTAGTTGGATGAATGCCCCGGAGATCCGGGGCATTTTGATTTGCAAATGGTTCTATCAACTGTTAACTTTGCCGGCATTAAAAAAGCGATTATGAGTAAGGGACCTGTTTCGGAATTTATACAATATCATTACCGTCATTTCAACGCGGCAGCATTAGTCGATGCAGCAAAGGGTTATGAAGCGCATTTGCTGGAAGGTGGAAAAATGATGATTACATTGGCTGGAGCAATGAGCACTGCGGAATTGGGAGTGAGTTTGGCTGAAATGATCAGGCAGGATAAAGTGACTATCATTTCCTGCACAGGAGCAAATCTTGAAGAAGATATAATGAATCTTGTTGCACACTCACATTATAAACGCATTCCGAATTACCGCGACCTAACTCCGCACCAGGAATGGGAACTGCTTGAAAAGGGATTGAACCGCGTTACAGATACGTGTATTCCGGAAGAAGAAGCGTTCAGAAAGATCCAGCACAATATTGTTAAGATCTGGAAAGATGCGGATGCAAACGGAGAAAGATATTTCCCACACGAGTACATGTACAAATTATTGTTGAGTAAGGCGATGGAAAAAGATTACGAGATAGATCCCAAAGATAGTTGGATGGTGGCGGCTGCAGAGAAGAATCTACCACTCGTAGTACCGGGCTGGGAAGACAGCACGATGGGAAATATATTCGCTTCGTATGTGATCAAGGGTGAGATCAAAGCTTCTACAATGAAGAGTGGCATCGAGTATATGGTGTGGCTTTCCGATTGGTATCGGAAAAACAGTAGTGGAAAAGGGGCAGGATTTTTTCAGATAGGCGGAGGAATAGCGGGCGATTTTCCAATTTGTGTCGTACCAATGATGTACCAGGATCTTGAATGGCATGATGTGCCGTTTTGGAGTTATTTTTGCCAGATCTCTGACTCAACTACATCGTTCGGCTCATACTCAGGGGCAGTTCCGAACGAAAAAATAACCTGGGGCAAGCTTGATATTAATACTCCAAAATATATCGTTGAAAGCGACGCAACCATTGTGGCTCCTTTAATCTTTGCATATATCCTGGGATGGTAACAATAAACTTTGAAAGGGAAAAAGCGGCCGTATTACGAGCCGCTTTTTTATGTTTCACGGGGTAAAAAGGGGATACTAATAGCTTTTGTCTCTGATATTCTCTTCTGTCATGTAATTTTTCTTTCCTGTCGCGGCTGTTTTCTTTTCCCATCACGAATATCTTCTCGGGTTAGGGAGTTAAAAAAACAACACTATAGAGACGGGAAAATCAGCAAAAGGTTTAAAAGCCTTGCCGCCGGAGGGGCAAATTCCCGGCTTTGGAAGCTTTTGGAGAGGTTAACAGGGGATTTTATCAATTCTAAGCTGGTGACGCCCACCGTCAAACTGGGTTTCCATGAAAATGTCTACCATCTGCCTGGCATAATCGTAGGCCACAAACCTGGCAGGAATACAGATGATATTTGCATTGTTATGCTGACGGGTAAGCTTTGCAACGTCAGTTTGCCAGCAAAGAGCGGCGCGAATGCCTGCATGTTTGTTAGCGGTCATGCAAACGCCATTTGCCGATCCGCAGATGAGGATACCGAATGCTGCCTCACTTCTTTCAACAAGATCTGCGACGGGATGAGCATAATCCGGATAATCCACTGAATTTTTTTCATTGACGCCCATATCTGACACCTGGAAACCCTCTTCTTTCAGCCACTGAACAAGTTTGCTTTTATAAGTAAATCCGGCGTGATCGGATCCAATGGCAATAGGAAGAGTGAGGTTGAATGCAGCTGGCATAATGAACGATTAGAGAATGATGACTGAAAAGTAAAAAGCAAATTTAAGTATTAATTGCAGGAAGGATATAAGATTATGGACATTGTACATCAATGCTTCAATTGGTTTTGAATGTGTATTTTAAACCTGCTTCAATGCTTGAGTATTCGAAATTGGATAGCCCCTGTTGAAATTTCAATATGCCGTTGATCCGTTTCCCTTTTCGTTCTATTCCGGCGCGAATCAAGACTGGTTTATCTCCGAGATCATCCATGTATCCGAGGTAACCTGTTCCATATAATTGAACACGCCACTTGCGCGGATTCCATTCCATGCCGCTTCCAAATAGAAAAGCATCGTTTTGTCTTCTCCCATCGAGATTGGTTTGCCATACATAAAGGCCTGTCATGCCGATCAGCTTCCAACAAGATTCTTTACTGAAGGGTTTGGCAAAGCTTAGATCAAAATAATATCCCGGCGCGTCGGTAAACCGTGCTGATCCGAGACCGCTTGATGTCGGTAAACGGTATCCAATCCGCAGTGCTAGATGAACCCATTCACGCCATTTTCGTAACAGCTGGATGTTGGTGTTCAAATGGATTTCTCCTTGTGCAGAGTTATCATAGTAGTAATGAGAAAACACATGACGCTTTTCTTTGATTGCATGGCTCATTTGGTAACGTTCGTAAGGAACCCAAAAAAAATCAAAAGAAATAACATCCTTTACCAGGCAGTAATTTCCATACACTGCAAGATTCTGCGTATTGTCGCCCTTGCTGAAGTGAAAATTTCCGGTCAGGGCGATCGAATTAACACTGTCAACACTTCCATTGCTAATAAAAGGTACAGGTAGACCATTCGGTCCAAGATAGGCAGGGTTTGTTATGATGTATCGTTGCCATGGACTTATGCCATCCCATTTCACAAGACTCGCCCACCACCGGAAGTCCTGTGCCTGTATGTGGCCCCCAATAAAAATCAGTAATATCAAAAAATGTTTTTTCATTTGCAGAACTAAAATAGCTACTAATCACTTGCCATCATAGGGGTTTGCATTATAATACCGCAATTTTTATGCAAGCGTTTTTACAAATTGTATGAATCAGGGCAGCGTAAATACCATCTGCGTATGCGGAGCCGGAACAATGGGCTGTGGGATAGCACAGGTCGCGGCTCAACATGGCTTCAATACAATTTTGTACGATGTTCAGCCTTCTATGGTGGAGAAAGCAAGTGTAACAATTGAACGGAATCTCAGTATGATGGTCGAGAAAGGGAAATTAGAGCCGGAAGAAAAAGAAGCCACACTTAACCGGCTAAACTACACGTACAATATTTCTGATTGTAAAGGGGAATTGGTCATCGAAGCCATTATTGAGAACGTTGAAGCAAAAGCCACTCTCTTCAATCAGTTGTCTGCAATAAATAATGAGAATACAATTCTGGCTACAAATACATCCTCATTATCAGTCAGCCACATTGCATCCGGAGTTAAAAACAGTAAAAGAGTAGTGGGCATGCATTTTTTTAACCCGGCTCCTCTAATGAAACTTGTAGAAATTGTTAGGGGTCATCATACTTCAGATTCCACCGTTCAAACAGCTTGTTCGGTGGCGAGGCAATTCAATAAGACACCGGTTTTGTGTAAGGATCTGCCTGGTTTTATAGTGAATCATGTAGCCAGACCGTATTATATCGAATCATTGCGACTGATCGAAGAGGGTATATCGGATTATACAACGATCGATACCTTACTTGAGTCCTGTGGATTTAAAATGGGCCCATTCAGGTTGATGGATCTCATTGGGAACGATATCAACTTTGCAGTTAGTTCGTCGGTGTACCAGCAACTGGGTGAACCGTTAAGGTTAAAACCTTCAACCATCCAGGAGAAAAAGGTGAAGCTGGGTGAATTGGGAAGAAAGACCGGAAAGGGATATTATGATTATAATTCTTCCCAATGACACGATTAAATTCTCACCATTCCGACGCGCCCGGGAGTGTATCTTTATAGACTAATTTAATTTCTCTCATGGTTTTTGTTACAGGGGGCACTGGCTTTTTGGGCGCATATATCATTAAGGAATTGGTCATTAAAGGAATTCCAGTAAGGGCGATCAGGCGCCGCAACCATCTGCCTTCTTTTATACCTGCTTCTATTTTTAATCGGGTTGATTGGAGGGATGGTGATGTACTTGATATCGTAGGCCTGGAAGAGTCTATCGAAGGAATTGATACGATCGTCCATTCCGCGGCTAAGGTCTCGTTTCACGATAATGAACGCCGGGATATGTTTCGGGTGAATATACAAGGAACAGCCAATATTGTAAATCTTGCTTTAGAAAAAAATATCCGACAACTTATTCATGTAAGTTCTGTTGCTGCGATTGGTAGAAAGAATAATGGTGCGATTGTTACCGAAGATAAAAAGTGGGAAGACGATAAAGTAAACACGAGTTATGCGATTAGCAAGTACCAGGCCGAAATGGAGGTGTGGCGAGGTATGGGAGAAGGACTCCAAACTGTGATCGTAAATCCCAGTACGATCCTTGGGTATGGTGATTGGAACAGCTCGAGTTGTGCGATTTTCAAAACGGCGTATACTGAATTCCCGTGGTATACTTCCGGAGTTAACGGATTTGTTGATGTAGAGGACGTGGCAAAGGCAATTGTATTGCTTTCTGAAAAAAATATAAGTGGTGAACGATTTATACTGAATGCAGATAACTGGTCTTTTCAACAGTTACTTACAACGATAGCAAGTGGATTCGGGAAAAAACCGCCTACAAGGCATGCGACACCGATCCTGGGAGGGATGGCCTGGCGAGTCGAAAAGTTGAAGAAATTGTTTTCGGGAAAATTGCCACTGCTAACACGTGAAAGTGCGCGGGTGGCTCAATCAAGAACTTTTTTTGATAACGAAAAAATACTAAGGACTTTGCCAGGATTTGCATTTACTCCGCTTCAGCAGACTATTTCAAAAGCTTGTGAAAATTACCTGAGAAACCTGCAGAATATATAAATGGTAAAGTATTTGCGTCATATACTTTCACTGCTTTCAAAACGTTTATAACCGTACCAAATCTTTATCATGAAGCATTTTCTTATTCTTTTAACAATTGTTGGGATAACACAGCTTGCGCAATCGCAGGAAAAGACTTTTTCCATTCTCGGGAAAGTGATAGACTCGGCCTCACGGCTTCCTTTAAGTGGCGCGTCTGTATTTGCACAAAATACCACACAGGGAACCATCTCGAATAATGAAGGAAAATTTTTTATTCGGTTGCCCAACGGAGGGTATGATCTTGTTATATCCTACACGGGATACGATAAAAAAGTTCTCCGCATCAGTCACACGCAGGATCTCACCGATACAGTAATAGTCGAGTTAATTCAGCAAGACAAGGCGATGACAGAAGTCGCAGTCGTATCCAGCAATGAAGTGCCGGATGGCTGGGAAAGGTTTGGGAAATTTTTCTCTGATAATTTTATAGGAACTACACCCAATGCAGCACAGACCCATATCCAAAATCCGGAAGTGTTAAAATTTTACTATACCAAGAATAACAAACGGCATCGCTTAACAGTCAAATCAAAAGAGGACCTGATCATATTGAACCACTCACTGGGATATAAGATCCGCTACCAGCTCGACTCATTCAATTATGATTATAATACTAATATCAGCCAGTATACCGGTTATCCACTTTATGAACAGATTGATACAACCGAAAGTGTAAAAACAAGCTGGAAAAAGAACAGGGCGAGAACATATCTTGGATCACGTATGCACTTTATGCATTCTTTCTACGACAGCGTGTTAACCCAGGAAGGATTTATAGTAGAAAAGCTTGACGACAGGAATCTGAGAAATGTTGAAGGAGCAGTGCTGGAAAACCTGTATGATTCGGCATACTATTACAAGGATAGTAGCATGGCTGATATCAATTGGAAGGGCCGTTATCGCATTAGTTATAAAAGTGTATTGCCGGATAAGAAGTTCCTCGATGAATTCAAATTACCCGCTAAAACACGTTCACAGGTGACCCTACTTGATATCGCTGACGGTTTCGTGATAGAAGAAAACGGATATTTTTACGAACAATATGACGTGATTAATACCGGTTACTGGGCCTGGAAAAAACTAGCGGAACTCTTACCTTACGATTATGTGTTTGAGTGATAGGGTTAGTTGGAGTCAGAATTCAGGACAAGACATGGCAGAGTCCCCTTGATCTAAAATGTCTTGAAATATTTATTTTTCGCACAATCACTCACACCGACGCAGAACGGCATTTTCAAATTTTCAATCTTCAAACTTTCAAATTACTCCCCATTACTTTTCTCCACAATTCCGGGATTCGTTTCACCCAAACTAACTCCTTCATTTTATCCTTTGCATCTTCCACCGGTGACCCAAAATAGACCTTGTCACCCTGAAGCGATGCTGGAACTCCACTTTGCGCGTATACAACAACGTTATCGCCGATCGACAACGTTTTTGATACACCAACCTGGCCCCATAACACAACTCCATTTCCAATAGTAACAGCACCGGCTATGCCCACCTGTGCCGCAAAGAGACAATTCTTGCCAACCACGGTATCATGACCGATATGTACCAGGTTGTCAATTTTCGTCCCCTGCCCGATAACAGTATCGTGACTTACTCCGCGATCAATCGTGCAATTCGCTCCGACCTCCACTTCATTCTCGATGATTACCCTTCCGCAACTTTGCATCTTTCGATACCATGTCTCGCGATCCTTCTTTGTGTTGTAGTAAAACGCATCTGACCCGATCACTGTTCCCGATTGAATGATCACATTATCTCCTATAATGCAATGATCCATTATGGTAACATTTGGATAAATCAGGCAATGCTTGCCGATGGTTACCTCATTGCCAATATAGCTGCCGGGATAAATAAATGTTCCTTCTCCTGTGACCGCAGTGTCGCTGATTGGTTTTGTGCTCGGATTGAAAGGACGAAAATATTTTACAATCTTTTGGTAGGCGTCGAACGGCTGGTCGTGAATCAGCAACGCCTTTCCTTCCGGGAAATCAGTCATCTTATTAATGATGATGAATGAGGCGGCAGAGTTTATGCATTTGTCGTAGTATTTGGGATGATCGACAAATACAACATCACCTTCCTGTACTTTGTGAATTTCATTAAGTCCTATTGCATGGCCTGCAGTATTACCTACCAATTCAGCGCCTATCAATTCAGCTAACCAACCTACTGATACCGGAGAAGGAAATTTCATAAATAGAATTTGAGCAAAAGTAGGTGAAAACAGAAATCTGTATCAAGGAGGCGGTAACGATAAAATTAGAATTGAAAACATCGTAGTGCGGTCCAAATCGAGGAATTGACAGGATTTTGTTCAGGTTGCTCAAAAATTTTTTTTCGGTTGTTTTTCGGAGATTTCTGCAAACTTCACGACGAAATGCGACCGAGTCAAAATAAAAATGTTTCTCCATCTTCTTTGTCGAAGAAGAAATGAAACCTTGCAAACTGAGTACCGGCGCATGTTACAGAGGAACAAAAAAAATAAAAACTGATTTAACAGGTGCGAGTATTTTTAAAAACATGAAAATATCAGTGTTGGTACTTTCAAAAATCCGTCGCCTTTTCCACAAGAAGAAAAAAAATTGTGCATAAAATATATGGGATTTTTTTTTTTGATAGAAAAAATTATTTTTAATATTGTGGAGGGAAATTTATTTCCTGGTACTTACTAACCCATCCATATAATAATCCTCCTGATTTTTCAGGGGGATTTTTTCTTTTTATATATGCTTCGCTACTTCATCGCCTATAAGCCATTTCAGGTATTAACACAGTTCAGCCGTGCACAAGGCAAGAATACATTGAAGGATTTTTTTTCTGTTTCTCGCGATGTTTATCCGGTGGGCAGGCTCGATTACGACAGCGAGGGCCTGCTACTGCTCACGAATGATAAACCGTTAAATAATCGCTTACTCAATCCCCTTTCTCATTATGAAAAAGAGTATTGGGTCCAGGTCGAAGGCGCCATCACTGGAACGGAGTTGGCTCAATTAGAAGCCGGTGTGATCATTACTGTTACCGGGAACTCTTATCTAACCAAAAATTGTAAAGCCGAATTGTTTTTCAATTCTCCAGCGGTGCCCGAGCGTATTCCGCCGATCCGTTTTAGAAAGAATATACCAACGAGTTGGATCAGGTTGACCCTCACAGAAGGAAAGAACAGGCAGGTGCGAAAGATGACCGCCGCTGTTGGTTATCCTACTTTGCGTTTAATCCGCACGAGACTGGGGAATCTAAATTTTGAAGGCCTTGCGCCAGGTGCAATGAAGGAGTTGTCCCGGGAGGAGGCTTATTCAAAATTATTTGCATGGTAGCAGCGTTTATAAGGTTAACCGTATGTGCTGATCGAAGCATACTTAGCGCCTTCCTGAAATTGATTATAGAACAATCAAGGTACTTCATGCCTTGTACGAATTGACAGGTTGTCTACCCATGAAATCGTTACCTTGGTGCAAATTTTTTTATCTATGTTGAAATCCATGACAGGCTTTGGACGTGCTGAAAGAGTTGTTGGCGACAAAACCTTTTTAATTGACATCAAGTCACTAAATGGGAAGCAATTTGAGTTGAACCTTAAAATGCCGGCATTCCTGAAACCATTTGAATTTGAAATCCGCTCCCTATTATCAAAAAATCTCTATCGGGGATCCGTCGACTGCACTATCAGTCTTAAGGAAACCGGGAGCGCAAAACCTGTTAGTATCAACACCGATCTTGCGAGGGCGTATTACCAGCCTATACTTGAATTGTCGCAGGCGCTGAAGTTAGATCCATCACATATTCTAAGTACGCTGTTAAAGCTTCCCGAGGTAATCACTCCAACTGGAGAAACTTTAACGGATGAAGAATGGGAAGTTTTCGAAAAGGTAATCACTGCTGCAACAGACGACCTGAATCTTCATCGCAATGAAGAGGGTCGCTCGTTGGAACAGGACCTGTTACTTCGAATTGGTAATATCGAAAAGCAACAGGAAGAAATTGTAAAACTTGAGCCCTCGCGTAAGAGTAAAATAAAAGAAGGGCTGGTAAAGGTTCTAGATGAACACGTAGGAAAAGAGAACTATGATCCTAATCGACTCGAACAGGAAATAATTTATTACATCGAAAAAATAGATCTTAGTGAAGAGCAGGTGAGGCTGAAAAATCATTGCGAGTACTTCAAAGCTATCTTACTTGAGCCAGGAGAAGGCAAGGGGAAAAAACTTTCTTTCATTCTGCAGGAGGTAGGCCGCGAAATAAATACAACCGGAGCAAAGGCATACGACTCGATTATTCAAAAATGTGTAGTGATGATGAAAGATGAGCTCGAGAAAGCAAAGGAACAGGTATTAAATGTGTTGTAAACAGAGTAATCTATCCGATTGCAAGGGTGTAAATACAAATCAATTTTTGCAAAAAGCTATTGCTTTGAAAAAAAATTTCCTTTCTCTTATAATTTTTTCTTTTGTGATTGCCACCTGTACCAAGGTGGACGTCTTTGAAAAAAACGTTACCATTCCCGGTCACGAGTGGAGCAGCACGTTTAAGCCTGAGATTGTTTTTGAAATAACAGATACTCTGTCAACCTATAATATTTTTGCGGTTCTCAGGCATTCAGATGCTTACAGGTACAAGAATATCTGGATGAATATATATACCTACGCTCCGGGTGACACCGTTAATAAGCAACAATTGGATCTGCGATTAGCAACCGACGACAAAGGATGGCTCGGAAGCGGCATGGATGATATATATCAGCATCGCATTTTAATTACCCGTAAGCCTGTAGCCCTGACAGCAGGGACCTATCGCTTCAAACTTGAGAACGTCATGCGCGAGGACCCGCTTGAGCATGTTTTAAATGTTGGAATACGGGTGGAAAAAACGAGATAGATTTAAGATGTAAGACGTACGATCTGTTATCACAAGTATGAAGTACGAGGTACGAAGTGCGGTTTAAAATGTCATTGCTTTTAGTATGAAGCATGAAGGAGGAGCAAACTTTCGTATACAAGTAAGAATAGATCATCATTGCTAAGAATGACTGATTATCCATATTCACCATTCACCACTGACCACTCACTCCATGCAACCAGCCATTAAAAGAAGACTTGTTATTGTTTCAGTCGTGTATTGGTTTTTGCTTGCTTATATAATAGCTGCGCTTCTTTGGTGGCTGATATCGCTGGAGAAACAGAACCAGGATATGACCACTCTGAAAATTAACCAACTTTCTTCAACTGTTAATAAGGCCCAGCGTCCCATTGAATATGAAAAGGCGCTCAGGGAAATTGAATCCGAGAGTAGTCGCGATACAACTAAGTACCTGTCTGAAGGAATTACATTTCTCGCCGTGATACTCATCGGCGCCGTCTTTGTCTATCGGGGTGTTCGTCAACAAATAAAATTACAGCAGCAACAGCAAAACTTTATGATGGCAATCACCCATGAGTTAAAAACTCCAATTGCAGTGGCGAAGCTGAACCTGGAAACACTGCAGAGACATCAATTAGAAGAAGCGAAACGGCAGAAATTGATCCAGATGACCTTACAGGAAACGACACGACTGAATAACCTTGCCAGTAATATTTTAGTCTCTTCACAATTAGAGGGCGGCAGGTACCGCACTTCGAAGGAAGAACTGAATTTTTCAGACCTGGTAAAAAATTGTGTTCAGGATTTCATGCACCGGTTCCCGGACCGCCATTGGGAATCCGTGATAGAGCCGGAGGTAGACGTAGAGGGAGATGCACTGCTTCTCGAAATCCTCGTCAATAACCTCTTAGAAAATGCAATCAAATATTCTCCCAAGGATGGCATAATCAATTGTATTCTTCAGAAGGGAACAGGCCAGATTCGGTTTTCTGTGAAGGATCATGGGCCCGGTATTCCTGACAAGGAAAAGAAAAAGGTCTTCCAGAAGTTTTATAGGATCGGAAGCGAGCAAACGCGGACTGCACAGGGCACAGGCCTTGGGTTATACTTAAGTAAAAAAATTGCAGGTGATCACAATGCCGACATTGAAGTGACAGATAATACTCCGACAGGCTGTATTTTTACAGTTAAGTTTGGCGCCGGTTGAAAATACATCATATGACATCAACAAAGCCCTCCATATTATTGGTAGAAGACGAGGAAAACTTACATGAAGCACTAAAGCTAAATCTCGAGTTGGAAGGATATGAGATTACCTCGGCGTTTGACGGTACGAAGGCTTTACAGAAAATAGATGAGGAATATTTTGACCTGATCATCCTCGATGTTATGTTGCCAGAAGTTGACGGCATCAGTGTCACTGAAACTATCAGGGTTCAAAACAATGATGTGCCGATTCTGATCCTGAGTGCTAAGAATACAAGCGCAGACCGTGTTTTGGGATTAAAAAAAGGGGCAGATGACTACCTGACCAAACCATTTAACCTCGAAGAGCTGCTATTACGCGTACAGAAACTGATTGATAAGAACAAGAAAATGCAGGAGAAGGACTCTGTTGGCGATACCTACCAATTCGGAAAAAATACCATCGATTTCAAAGCCCAGGAAGCCATTACCAAAAATGGCGAACGCATACAGATCAGCAAAAAGGAAGCTATGCTTTTGAAGTTGCTGATCGAGAATAAAAACGAAGTGGTGCCGCGCGAGAAAATACTGCAGACTGTTTGGGGCTATAACGTGTATCCTACAACAAGAACGATTGATAATTTCATACTAAGCTTCCGCAAATATTTTGAAGAGGATAGTCGCAACCCGGTCTTTTTCCATTCTGTGAGAGGCGTGGGGTATAAATATTCTGAGTAATACTTGTTGATTTAATTGGTGATGGTAAGTCATGATGATAAGTTTGAATTAAACGAAGCTCCATTTTCCGGATGATCCTTAGATTCTATATCATTTGGTATGATAATTCATAATTTAATATAGGAACCCCTCAAACATTCAAAAAACCCATGAGTAACCCTCTACTTAGAGACCTCCAGGAGCTTGTAAATGCAAATATCCTCACACAGGACACCGCTGATAAGATTCAACAATATTACAGGAACAAAAAAGAGAGGCCTGATGGGAGATTTAGTATAGTATTAGGCTTCTTGGGAGCCCTGCTCGTCGGTTCCGGAATAGTACTATTGGTTGCACATAATTGGGATGAGATGCCCCGCACAGTACAAACTGTTTTTGCTTTTTTGCCCCTTGCTATTGGTCATGCCTTATGTTTATTTACACTGCTGAAGAAAAGTGATAACGTGGCATGGCGGGAAAGCAGCTCGGTGATTTTATTTTTTGCAGTAGCATCCTCCATGGCACTCGTCAGCCAGATTTACCATATTACCGGAACGCTTGAAGGATTTATTTTGAACTGGCTCCTTCTCACGGTTCCGTTAGTATACATAATGAGGTCTTCATTGGTTTCGTTACTCGCTATAGCCTGTGCAACGTGGTATGCAATGCTGATCGGCTATTCGGGTATTTTTAGCAGCACCCGTACGCAGTTTCCTTATGGTTACGTTGGTTTTCTATTGATCATATTACCTCATTATTACCAGTATTTTAAAGGCAACAGAAACAGCAATTTTTTTCATTTACATAATTGGTTCCTCGTTTTTTCAATCACTCTTGCCTTAGGAGCATTTGCAGATAAAAGTGAAGGCCTATATGAATGGATATTCATTGGTTATTGCACATTGTTCAGCATCTATTACATATTCGGACAATCCATCTATTTCAGGGAAAACCGACTATTTCTTAATCCTTTTATAATTGCCGGCATTCTCGGTCCCATCATTATTTTCCTAATCTGGAGCTATGAAGGGATTTGGGAAAGTTTACAAGGATCGACGACTTCCTATTTTAAAGACATGTTTCGTTCAGGTTTCTTTTACATTTCATCAATGTTACTGCTGATTCATATTTATTTATCGCTCAAATTCAGCAAGGGAGAAAATATAACATTTGATCCGATGCGTGTAACGGTATATGTTCTTATGGCATGTGTGCTACTGTTCGCAAGAGTTCCACTTATTGGCTTGTTGATCACAAATGGTTGGATACTCGTTATCGCTCTTTTCTTTATTCGCAGGGGAGCGATTAGAGATCATCTTGGTATTTTAAATTTCGGATTGCTGGTCATCGCTTCACTGGCGTTGTTACGCTTTTTCGATGACAGCATTGGCTTTATATGGCGTGGACTGTTCTTTCTGACAACAGGCATCAGCTTTTTTCTTGCGAATTATCTATTACTAAAGAAAAGAAGATCGGTTGCATAAATCTCAACTTATGAAATACAGCTACGTTATTGCTTTTGTTATATTGGCTTTGGTGCAATGGGCTTTACCCGGCAGAACAATCTGGGAAAAAGACCAGGTGCGGAAAAAGGGACAATTATTTAAATTCCAAACAGAGCCGGTAGATCCTTCTAATCCTTTCAAAGGAAAGTACATTACACTTAATTTCGCTGAGAACTCCTTTACCGACACTCTCAACAGAGGTCTGAATGGTAATGACCAGGTGTATGTTATACTTGCAAAGAATCCGCAGGGATTCGTGATCGTCCAGAATATTTCAGTGGAACAACCTGAGAGTACGAATGCTTACGTTCGAGCCCAGGTTTATTATGTTTCATCCGAGAAAGACAGTATAACTGTTCATCTGCACTATCCTTTCGATGAATTCTATATGGACGAGTACAAGGCGCCAAAAGCAGAAAATATCTACCGTGAATCTAGCCGGAATGGAGCAAGCACAACCTATGCTTCAGTCAAAATCCTGAATGGAGATGCTGTGGTTGAAAATGTTTACATCAATGATGTTCCGATCGGGCAATTAATAAAATAAAACTGTAAACCTTTAACTCATGCGGTTTAATCACTCTGAATTATTGGTTATTCAGTGATTGTCGGACTCTCTGCGCAGCAGAGATGATTTTATTCATATCCCTTTCATCAACGGAAGGAGTATATACCGCCCATTCGCATTCGTTCAAAATATATTGAAGTTCGCTGATAGTATCTTCCGATATCTTGCAGTTTCGCAATTGTGTTGCGATATTTTGTTTGTTAAGCGCGGAAGGCCTTGTATCACATTTTTCAGCAACAGTTTTCCATAACACCCTCTGCACCTCCGTGTAAAAGGTTTTTTTATCGCCTTTGTATAGGGCATGTCTTGCGAGGTTGAATGGATCCTCAAAAATGTTTTCAGTGTTTTTTTGAATGGTTACTTTTTGCGGATGTGAAGACTGTTTTTTTCGCGACTTATACTTTGCCCAGAAAAAATAAATCCCGTATCCGGTAATTGCCATGGCTATCATTCCCAACCCGTACCAGTACATTGGAAGCGGGGGATCAATATCAACGCGTGTTATTGGGCGCATGGGCGAACTGGCAGCCTTAATTCCTTTATGTATATGAAAGGCGGCCGGTCCACTGTTCTTTCTAACGTATTTCCTGAGTTTTGGATCGAAATATGAAAACTCAACGGCGGGAATAGAGAAGCTTCCGGTGTCTTTGGAAGAAAAATTATAGTCGAATATTTTACCGCCCTGCAACGGGTAAACAAACTTGTTTAATTCTTCCTTCACTGAAGGATCGGTGACTTCTATGCCGGCTGGCCATTCAATACTCGGAGCAGTCACCAGTGGAAAATTTCCATTTCCTGAAATCATAACCTGCAGCTTACCTGGTTCTCCCTGCTGTAATTCGGATTTTATTAAACGCAGAGCTATATTATATTGTCCCACGGCGCCTGAAAAACTCACCGGTTGTCCTGCTTCCGGTAACGGTTTTACTGCAATGGAGAAAGGTTTTGACTTTAAAACTGCCTTGTGTTCAACACGTGTAAACGCTGGCGGTTGGTCAACGGTTGATCTTTCAAGAAGACGTTGCAGGTCATCACTTATGGCAGTGTCGGAGTTACGATAAAAATAGATAGTGCTTTCAACCTCGGCGGCATCCAGCATAAACGTACCCGCCTGTAGCGGAAACAGCTGTGCTTTGCGGATGAGATGAGTAAAGAATGGTTTCCCACCGATTTTTTCGATCTCCGGGCGGTTATCGTAAGAGTCGACCATTTCAATCACGCTGAAGCCGGTCAGAGATGGTCTTCGTACAACCTGTGAGTTAGCATTTAGCCTTGAGTAAGCTTTGTATTCAACCATCACCGGTTCACCTACATAGCAGTCCGTTTTATTGGCTTGCCCTTTTAGAAAAAAATTATCCTGTATTTTTTGGTCGATGCTTTCGCCGGGTTTTATTTCGGACTCGTCTTCCACTCTATCTCTTTCGAATTCCGGATCAGGTAGTGACGACAAACCAGACTGCCTGACGACTACTTTTACGGAATTCGATTGCATAACTTTCCCATCAATTTTCGCGGTGGCACCTGGTACAACAAGTACACCGGTTTTTTTGGGCGACAGCACTACGATTTTTGAATACGCATCAACCAACTGCAAACTCTGAGCGCTTATGGTAGGAG
>DAINQQ010000028.1:0-37708 GCA_036742645.1 Flavitalea sp. | reverse complement strand
ACAAATACCCAGATAACAAACACGCTGAATTATAATAAACAAGTATCCCCTGCTTTTAATATAAATGCTGTGATCGGTCATGAGTGGCTTAATTTCGATACAAGAGGCAATTTCTCAGGCGGTCAGGATTTCACCAACGTGGGCTTGAACTATTACGACTATCTTCAATTTAGCACCCAAAATGAAAGGTTTGTTGGTTCTTTCGCTTCCCCAACAACCGAACTGCAATCTTTCTTTGGTCGGGCCATCATCAATTTCAAGGATAAATATCTGTTCACAGGAACGATCCGCGCCGATGGATCTACGAGGTTTGGCGAAAACAATAAATATGGTTATTTCCCTTCCCTGGGAGTTGCGTGGAATGTGTCTCAGGAAGATTTTCTCGCCGGAAGCAGCTTCGTTAATAATCTGAAGTTCCGCCTTGGCTGGGGCAAAACCGGAAACCAGGAATTCCCATCTGGAGCTTCGTTAAACAGGTTTGGGTTTGGCCAACAAACAATTTCTCAATCAAACTACGGTAACGAGGATCTGAAATGGGAATCATCTACCACAACAAACGTAGGGATTGATTTCAGCTTATTTAGTGACAGGTTGTTCGGTTCAGTGGATTATTTCCATAAAAAGACTGAAGACGTTTTATTCGAACAGAACATCGTGCAACCAGCGCCCGGAGGAAAAATCTGGATCAATCTTCCAGGTTATGTGTTGAACACAGGTGTTGAAATAACGTTAACAGGAAATGTGCTTAGAAAGAGTGATATGAACTGGAATATTGGTACCAATGTCTCCTTCCTTGATAATACGGTCAGCGGATTGGCAGGGTTTTATGAAACAGGCGAACTGAGAGGACAGGGTTTTTCTGATGTAAGAGGCCAGCGCCTGATTGCCGGACAGCCCTTGAACGTGTGGTATCTTAGAAGATTCGAAGGTCTTGATAAAGCAACCGGTCAAAGTATTTATACAGATGGTGGCAACACCCTCTATTATTCGGGAAGTCCTAATCCGAAAACGTTGTTGGGCGTATTTACCGATTTCAGCTACAAAAAGTGGACTGCTACCATCAATATGAATGGCACTTTCGGCCACTATTTGTTTAACAACACCGCAGCTTCTGTGCTGGGAATTGGTAACCTTGGAACAAGAAATATTGCGGCAGATTTAATTGGTGGGGATATTAAGGAAGCTATTTCCAATGCCCCTGCTCCGTCCACCCGCAACCTTGAGAAGGGAAATTACGTAAAGTTAGCTAACGCCAGCATTGGTTACAGAGTTGGTAACATAGGAAAGAGCATTCGAAATTTATACATTTCACTCACTGGTCAAAACCTGTTCGTGATCACAAACTATAAAGGTTTCGATCCTGAAGTTAATACAGAGGGTGGAGTTGACGGAATACCTTCGTTGGGTATCGAGTATATACCCTATCCTTCTGCAAGGACCGTTCAGTTAGGAATCAATTTTACACTGTAGTTTAAATTGCTTTTATATGAAATTCTCAAAGATTAGCTTCAGTTTATTTTTAGCTGTTATACTTTTTTCCTGTACTAAGCTTAAGGAAAGTTTCCGCAGTGAGCTCGAGCAAAGCAATACGGGAAATATAACTGCTGCACAACTATTGACAAGTGCCTATAGCTCTGTCAACGGGCCATTTCATGGGAATGGAAATTTCTGGTCAGCCCAGGAAATTAGCTCCGATGAGGCGATTGCGCCCACACGCGGACCAGACTGGGATGATAATGGTCAATGGAGAGCATTGCACGCCCATAGTTGGAACGCAGATCAGGGTCAGATAAGAGGGCTCTTTAATGATTTGTTGCGTATGCAATTTGCAGCTTCGAATGTGCTTCAATTTAGTCCTTCAGCCCAGCAAGCCGCAGAAGCAAGATTTATCAGGGCATTCTCTATGTACTGGGTATTGGATGGCTACGACCAGGTACCCTACAGAGAAGATTTAACGAATTATAAGTTATTGCCAAAAACATTGAAGGGATTAGAAGCCGCCGATTTTATCACTAGCGAGCTGAATGCCATTATAGCGACCCTGCCGGATGCTGCCGCTGCTTATGTAGCAAATAAAAATGCTGCCAGGGCCTTATTGATGAAATTGTATCTCAATAAAGGAGTATATAGCAATAGGGCTACACCGACTTTCGCAGCAGCTGACATGGCCCAGGTTGTCACTTTAGCAGATCAGATAATAGCCAGTAACAAGTATGCGTTAGACGATAGCTTTTTTGACAATTTTGCGCCAGACAATGATGTGAAATCTTCTGAAAACATCTTTACATTATATAATAAGGCAGGAGACAGAGGTGGTGATGTACGCGGAAGCGGATTCATGGTTTCGCATTATAATCAAAACCCCAGCGGTTGGAACGGCTTTGCAACGCTGTCAGATTTCTACGACAAATTTGAAGCAATCGATCAAAGAAGGGGGATTTACTATCAATATGCTGCAGCGCTTCCTAATCCAGGTAAAAGACAGAACGTTGGATTTCTGATCGGTCAGCAATATAATTTGACTACAGATGCTCCCTTAACAGATAGAAAGAACAATCCATTGGTATTTACCCGTGATGTAAAGTTGAGAGAAACCGGAAATAATCTGGAAATAACCGGTATCCGGGTTATCAAGTATCCGTTTGATTATGCCGCTGCCGGCGATCAGAAGAACAATGACCTTGCGATTTTCCGTTATGCCGATGTATTGCTCATGAAAGCAGAGGCTTTACTAAGATCAGGGAATGCAGCCGCGGCTCTTCCCATAGTAAATTCAGTACGCGCAAAACGCGGCGTTGGAAACCTGGCAGCTCTCGATTTAAACTCTATGCTTGACGAAAGAGGTAGAGAAATGTATTGGGAAGGTTACAGACGCCAGGACCTGATTCGTTTTGGAAAATATTTACAGCCATGGCAGGAAAAGGCAGCAAGCGATCCAAGAAATCTTTTGTTCCCTATTCCCAGCGATCAGTTGGCTGTCAATCCTAACCTCACTCAAAATCCGGGTTACAGTAACTAGTAATAAAATTTTGTAAATAAATTCGAAAAGGTCATTCGTGAGAATGACCTTTTTATCTTTGAAGCAATGCCCGCGATGAAGGTTATATATGTCCTGATTTTCTCTTTTTTTTATTTGTGCTGCCAAACCAAACGACCAGCAACGCCCCCATTGTTTGAGGCGATGGAAAACTCGGGCATTGATTTCTCTAATACAATATATAACACGAAAGAATTTAACATCTTCAGCTATCGGAACTTTTACAACGGTGGCGGTGTCGCCATCGGGGATATCAATAATGATGGACTTTCAGATGTCTTCTTTACAGCGAATATGGGAAGCAACAAGCTGTACCTGAATAAAGGCAACTGGAAATTTGAAGATATCACCGAAAAAGCAGGTCTCGGGGAAAAAGAAAAATGGAGTACCGGTGTTGTCATGGTTGATATTAATAATGATGGCTGGCTCGACATTTATGTCTGTAATGCCGGTTATATGAATAGAAAAGCCCCGGAAAGCAGGCTTTATATTAACGATCATAATCTTGGCTTCAAAGATTCCGCAAATGAATATGGCTTGACAAACCAGGGCGGTTACACTACACACGCTGCATTTTTTGATTACGATATTGATGGTGACCTGGATGTTTTCATAATCAACAACAGCTTCATACCAGTCAACACGCTCAACTATGCCAATAAACGTGAACTGCCTGCAAAAGACTGGCCGGTTCAGGAATTTTTAAAAGGGGGAGGCGACCACCTATTGAGAAATGACAATGGCAAATTTGTTGATGTGAGCAGAGAGAGCGGAATCCACGGCAGTCTTATTAGTTTCGGTCTTGGCGTAACTGTTGGCGATGTAAACGGAGATTATTATCCGGATGTTTATATATCTAATGACTTTTTTGAAAGAGACTACTTGTATATCAACCAAAAGAACGGAACTTTTAAAGATGAGTTGGAAAGCCGTATGCAGCATACCAGCCTTTCATCCATGGGCGCCGACATGGCTGATATAAATAACGATGGATATCCTGATCTCTTTGTTACGGATATGTTGCCACAGGATGACTATCGTCTTAAAACAACATCATCATTCGAAAGCATAGAAATTTACCAGCTGAAAGAAAGAACCGGATTCTATCACCAGTATATGCAGAATACTCTCCAACTCAATAACGGAAACGGGAACTTTTCGGACATAGCAAATTTTAGCGGAGTTGCGGCTTCTGACTGGAGTTGGGGCGGTTTAATGTTTGATGCTGATAACGATGGCCTAACCGATTTGTTCGTGTGTAATGGTATTTACAATGACGTAACCGATCAGGATTTCATTGATTTTTTTGCAAACGATGTAGTACAGAAAATGGTCTTCACCGGGGAAAAGGCAGAGATAGATGAGATAATTAATAAAATGCCTTCAAATCCAATCGCCAACATGGCATTTAAAAATCAAGGTAACCTACGATTTTCCAGCCATGGAGAAGCATGGGGTTTTACACAGCGATCTTTCTCGAACGGGGCTGCTTATGGAGATCTGGATAATGACGGGGACCTGGACCTTGTCGTCAATAATGTAAATCAAAAAGCTTTTGTTTATAAGAATAATAGCCGCGAAAAAGGTTCGAATAATTATATAGCAGTTTCTCTTCGGGGAAAAGGGAACAATACATTTGCGCTTGGAAGTAAAATAAAAATATATCAGGATAAAGAAGTAATAACGCGTGAACTTATCACTGCCCGCGGTTTTCAATCCTCGGTTGATTACAAAATAGTAGTGGGACTTGGCAAAAAGGCAGTCGACTCAATGATCATTTGCTGGCCTGATCATTCAGTAATGAAAATTGATCGACCCCCCATAAATACTCATCACATCTTAAAGCAGGCTGATTCTGCAACTGTTGTGGCGCGAAAAGAAAGCTCATCGGATATTCCAGTGCTGCTTCAAGCGGTTATTCAAGGCTTCGACAAACACGAGGAAAATAATTTCATCGATTTTTTTACTGAACGCAACATGCCAGTAATGATTTCCAGGGAGGGGCCAAAAGCGGCTATTGGTGATGTTAATGGAGATGGTTTACCGGATATGTATATTGGAGGAGCCGCGGGCCAGGTTGGTCAGTTATATTTGCAAACGAGTAATGGCTTTATAAAAAAGAAAGAGAAAGCATTTGAGCAGGCTAAGGATTTCGAGGACGTCGCCACTGTATTTTTTGACTGCGATAATGATGGTGACCTGGATCTTTTTGTTGGCGCTGGTGGAAACAATCATACTCCGAATAGTCCACAGATGCAACACCGGTTGTATAAAAATGACGGTAGGGGAAATTTTCAAATTGAGCCAAACGCCTTTCCTCCAAACAATATGAACATCGCCGTTGTTGCACCCAGTGACTTTGATGGTGATGGCGATATCGACTTATTTGTTGGCAGCAGAAGCATACCGTACAACTATGGTGTGTCGCCCACTAGTTATTTGTATGCGAATGAAGGAAACGGGCATTTTCGGGACATCGCAGGAAAACAAAAGAATGCTATCAGCGATGTGGGCATGGTTACAGGTGCAGTATGGGCCAACGTTATCGGGGGATCGAAAAATGAATTAATAGTCGTTGGAGAATGGATGGCGCCACGTATTTTTTCTTTTGAAGCAGGTAAATTTGAAGAGATCAAAACCAACCTGGGTGGGCTATTTGGTTGGTGGCAAACCGTTGCTGCCACTGATGTAGATGGAGATGGGGATCAGGATCTCATTCTTGGTAACGTGGGGGAGAACTTTTACCTCCGCCCCGACTCACTTCATCCGGTTAAAATGTGGATCAATGATTTTGACCAAAATGGATCTCCAGAAAAAATTATGACCCGGGCAGTGGCGGGAAAAGACGTTCCCGTGTTTCTTAAGCGCGATTTGACGGACCAGGTGTCATCTCTAAAAAAGCAGAACTTACGCTATTCGGATTTTGCGAGGAGATCCATTCAGGAGTTATTTCCAAATGACATTATAGCAAACAGCACTGTAAAAGAATTTAATTACACGAGTTCAATTATCGCATTTAATGAAGGCAATGGCAATTTCAGCATTAACAAGCTCCCGGTAGATGTTCAGTTTTCATCATTGAATGCTGTGCTCAGTATGGATATTAATAGGGATGGAAAAGCAGATTTAATATTAGGCGGTAATCAGTTTGGATTTCAACCGCAGTTTGGAAGATTGGATGCAAGTGCCGGGCATGTGCTGCTAAATAGCGGCGACAAACATTTTCAAACAGTGCCAGCAGACCAATCAGGAATGAAGTTAACGGGACAGGTAAAGAACATTGCAGAGATTGCCGGGAAACATGGAAGAAGGTATGTGTTGGTCTTACAGAATAACGAAGTTCCGCTTTTGTTCAAAATAAATGAATCACCACGTTAGCTATACGAGTTGCTGATTCATTTTGCAGAAATTGCAACTGTTTTTTTTAAGCCATTATGACCGATCAAGCAAATATGCCCTCACACTCCCTGCTACCCGATATGTTGGAGATTGAAAGCGGTATAGAAAGATCGACAAAACGAAATTATAGCACTCGGCAGAATGGATTTCTTCAGGAAAAAAGTAAAAGCTTATCGCCAGGGACTGGAGTCCCGCCAGGCCGAAATCGCATATTAGTCCTTTCACGAATGAGTTACTGCTTTTTTGTTCTATTGATGACGGTGTCAGGTTGTACAAACAAAGGGGACAACAGATCTGTTTTGTTCGAGGCATTAACTTCTGACAAAACGGGATTGAATTTTACTAATAAGCTTACGCCCACTGCTTCTTTGAACATGTTTACATACCTGTATTATTATAACGGAGGTGGCGTTGGTGCCGGAGATTTTAACAATGACGGGTTGATTGATCTTTTCTTTTCGGCGAACCAGGGGCCAAACAAATTATTTATTAACACGGGAAATTTAAAGTTCAAAGATGTTACTGTAGATGCACGTATCCCAAATGATGGGGGATGGTCTACCGGCGTATCGGTTGTTGATATTAACAATGATGGCTTACTTGATATTTATGTGTGCAAGGTCGGACAATATGAAACGCTAAAAGGAAAAAATCAATTGCTGATTTGCGAGAGGCTTGATAAAAATGGAACACCTGTTTATTCGGAAAAGGCAGAAGACTATGGCCTGGATTTCTCAGGGTTCAGTACTCAATCAGCGTTTTTAGATTATGATCAGGATGGTGATCTGGATATGTATCTCATGAATCACGCAGTTCATCACAATGGTTATTTTGGTGAGAGATGGAAATTTGACGGCACTCACGATTCTCTTTCAGGCGACTACCTATTCCGTAACGACGGTAATAAGTTCACTGACGTTACGAAACAATCAGGAATAAACAATTCTGCTATCGGTTATGGATTGGGACTTGCAGTGGCAGACATTAATTTAGATGGCTACCCTGATATTTATGTTGGTAACGATTTTCATGAAAACGACTACTTATATATCAATCAAAAGAATGGAGCATTTAAAGATGAGTTAACGGAGCACATTATGCATACAAGCCAGTTTTCAATGGGCGTAGACATCGCCGATATTAATAATGATGCCTATCCCGAAATTATTTCGTTGGACATGCTGCCGGCCGATCCTTATATTTTAAAAAGATCATTGGGAGATAATGAGTACAATATATTTAACATGAAGATTGGCTATGGTTACAATCATCAGTACTCAAGAAATAATCTGCAACTCAACAGGCGAAATGGGAATTTCAGCGAATGTGCAATGTATTCTAACGTATCGGCCACTGATTGGTCCTGGGCTCCATTGTGGGCGGATTTTGATAATGATGGTTTGAAAGACTTGTTTATCTCGAACGGTATTCCGAAGAGATTAAATGACATGGACTATGTCAATTTTGTTTCCAACGAGGAAGTGCAGGAAAAAATACGTGCCAATCGCATGGAGGAACAAGACATGGCTCTCATCGAAAAATTCCCTCAAATTAAATTGAGGAATAAATTCTTTAAAAATACAAATACCCTCGTTTTTGAGGATGAGGAGAAATTTATAAAGAATGATGTTTCCACTTATTCAAACGGAGCTGTTTATGCCGATTTCGATAACGATGGTGATCTCGATATTGCGGTTAATAATATTGATGATCCGGCCCTGTTGTATGAGAATAAGACTATAACTCAGACCCAAAAGTCTTTTCTGGAAATACAATTGAAGGGTCCTCCGTCAAATGTAAATGCCGTCGGCACAAAACTTATTGTGTATGCCGACAAAGCAATCAGGACCTATGAAAAATATCCCGTAAGGGGATTTCAGTCGAGCATGGAAATTCCTGTGCATATTGGGTTGGTAAATACGAAGGTCGATTCGATGCTGTTGATATGGCCGGATAACTCATACCAACGCATACAATTCGAAGGCAAAGAACAGATAATAGTTTCTTATCAGCCAAATCTTCCAAAATTCGACTACAGCCGTTTGGTGATGCGGAACGAATTACCTGTATTCTCAGATATAACTCGCAAAGTAAATTTGCAATTCCGACACAAAGAAAATCCATTCATCGAATTTGATCGCGAGCCATTGATCCCATTCATGGTCTCGAGAGAAGGACCTGCCCTTGCGGTTAGTGATGTGAATCACGATGGATTGCAGGATGTATTTATTGGCTCATCAAAAGGAAATAAAAGCGCCATCTTTTTGCAACAAACCGGGGGCCAATTTAAAAAAAGCATACAGCCACAGCTCGAGAACGACAGCATGTATGAAGATGTTGATGCTTGCTGGACAGACGTTAACAACGATAACCATATTGATTTGGTTATTGCCAGCGGCGGCAATGAATATTATGGGCCTGATCAGCATTTGCAGCCAAGGGTATATTTGAACGATGGCAAAGGCAACGTTTCAAGATTGGATAATGCTTTTGACAGTTTATATTTAACGGCATCCACTGTAATCCCATATGATTTTACCGGTGATGGTTATGTGGACTTGTTTGTAGGTGGCAGAGCCGTTCCGTGGGAATATGGCAAATTGCCTTCATCATATTTGTTAGAAAACGATAAGACCGGCAGGTTCCGTGATGTAACATCGAAGTATTGCCCGGAGATATCCAAAGCCGGCTTTGTTACGAATGCAATTTGGTTTGATTTTGATAAGGATGGTGATCAGGATATTATTATTTCCCTGGAATGGGGTGGCATTTGCGCCTTTGTAAATAACAAAGGCAGGTTTGCAAAAAGATTATTAACAGATAAAAAGGGCTGGTGGAACTTTACATTGCCATGTGATGTTGATAATGACGGTGACATTGATTTTATTGTCGGCAACCTCGGATTGAATAACCGGTTTAACGCTTCTGAAAAGGAACCGGTGAAAATGTATTATAATGATTTCGATCGTAACGGAAAGAAGGAACAATTGATGACATATTATCTAAAGGGCCGTGAAATTCCCTTTGCAAACAAAGAAGAAATACAAAAGCAAATTCCTGGGATAAAAAATCGCTTTCTGTATGCCGGCGACTTTGCGAGGTCGTCTCTCGAAGATATTTTTACAAATGAAAGATTGAAGGAGTCGGATACCTTGACCGCTAACTATTTCTCAAATGCAGTGTTGCTCAATGAAGGAAATAATTTTACGCTGAAACCATTGCCATGGGAAGCTCAGATGGCGCCATATAAGGCTGGAGTGGTTATGGATGTAAATAATGATGACCTGCCCGACATTTTTTTGGTTGGCAATTTTTATAATGCAAACATCCAGATGGGAAGATATGACGGGGATTTTGGAACAATCCTGATAAATAAAGGTGGCGGATTATTTGAATGCGAGAACCTCAAGGGCTTGCAAATAAGAGGTGAAGTACGGAAAATAGCCAGGATAAATATCGGCAAAGATAGTGCGCTATTGCTTGCCAGGAATAACGATAGCGTTATTGTGATAAAAAAATAAATCACTCATCTGCAAGGACGCACTGTCAGGTCATTTCAAATGCATTGGTCAAAGTATGGGAAAATAAATTCTGGTGATCCACTTTGTTGTATCAGGTTCTTTTAGTCTGTCTGTTTCAAGGGACTCAAACGGAATTGCCGGCGGAATTAGTTCATGATCCTTTACATAGGTTTCCATTTCCGCAAAAGCCTTTTCAATACTATGACGGCCTCCCCTCACTCGTGCAACTAATATATTACCCGGGACCATCCGTTTGGACACAAAGTCCACGTTATTTTCTATTCGCCTGCTAACTGGAATTGCTACCATTGTTTCATAGTGATTGCTATCAGATTTCAAAACATGAAGCATAGGATAATTGGTTTCCTTCACACCCTGGCTGCTGATATATTGTTTCAATTTATTTATTTCATTGTAAACCTCAGCCGTAGTAGGATAATGGTCTAGCGTTATTTTACTTGTAACCAGAATCGTATCGGTTACCTTAGCTCTTTCAATAAGGATGTTGTACAGGTTCTCTTTCCTGCCAAGAAACGATTGCAGGCTGTCGAGAATATTATTCATGCCCCTTTCTATTTTTTTTGACTCCCCGTAATATTTAATTTTCTGAATTGGGTTGTTACCGGTTTCGATGATGCACTTCCAATGCAAGACGGCCGAGTCTTTCTTTAGAGGGATAACAAGTAATGTACTACCAAATTCACTGCCGTTCGTTGTAATATGAATTTCAACTGGCCCCAGGGAATGACTTGTTACTGCATATTTGATGTCATCGTAAACGAATTCTTCACGTTGAGTTGCACGAGGTTCTTTATTCGCATAATTTTCTGACGGCCACCAGCGTTTCCATCCGCTTTCTTGCGACACATTCCTATATGCAACATCGGGAGGCGCATTTACATAGGCCGTTCTTGCAATTTCTATTTTACCCGGAATAAAAAGGTAAACGGATACAGCGACAATTATAATTACAACCAAAAAAGCAATAAACCATTTTTTCATATCGGGTAAATATCCTGAACAGTGTTGAGAATAAAAAATACAGGATGAATTATATCACGTGCTGTTGATGCTTAATTGTGAAATCTATAATCTCTTCCAGCGAATTATCAATTCTTGAAATGGCATCTGTAATATCATCCCTGTTTACCTGCGCAGCAAAGGAAGGTGTTTTTAATTTTTTCAAAATGCTTTTATTGTCTAAACCTTCATACCTGGTGGGCCTAATCAGGGCAGCTGCATGAATAAACCCAGATAGTTCATCGAAAACGTAGATCATTCTATCCATTTTATTATTTGGTTCAACACCAAAATATCGCGGTCCATGTGAAGCGATGCAATGAATGACTTCAGGATCAATATTTTTTCGTTCCAATTCCTCGATGATCACCCTGCAATGATCCTCAGGATATTTTTCCCAGTCCGCATCATGCAAAAGCCCGGCTAATTCCCATTTCGATGCAGTTTCTTCGTCTGCTCCTTCTTTTTCAATTGCCCATGCTTTCATAACCGCCGCTACTTGTTTCATATGTAATCGCAACCGGTCATTGCTCACCCACTCATTTAATAATTCATATGCTTCTTCACGGTCCAGCAACTTTCCTGAATTCGCAGGATTTCCAAAACTTGTCCGGTTTAAAGTATATACTGCCATTTTTTATTTATTGGGTAAATATAAATTACAGCCTCAGGACGGCCCTTTACTCAGGGCCCAAAAGAAGGATTTAAAATCATTGTCAAAATTTTTATTGTAAATCAGTGTGTTATAAAGGGGGAATAAAAAATAAGTTGTTTTTTCTTTGGTTACCCTATACTCTCTCCCCTACCTTTGCGCTCCATTTAAAAATTATTTCTCCCGGGTTGGCGGAGAGATACAAACAAAGTACAATGAGTAAACTACATTTCACTACTAAACATGCGAATGCGGCTACCGTTAAACACAACTGGTATGTTGTGGATGGTACCAATCAAACCGTTGGACGCATGTGTGCTAAGATAGCTGCTGTTCTTCGAGGTAAGAACAAGGCTTATTATACGCCACATGTCGATTGCGGAGATTTTATTATTGTAATCAATGCCGATAAAGTAAAATTCACCGGCGATAAGATTGACGACAAAGAATATCTTACTTTTTCAGGTTATCCTGGTGGCCAGAAATCTGAAACAGCGAGGAACTTGTTAGCTCGTCGCCCCGAGGCTGTCGTTGAAAGAGCGGTAAAGGGAATGCTTCCAAAGAATCGCCTCGGCCGGAAGATGTACAAAAAATTATTTGTGTATGCAGGGAGCGAACACCAGCATGCAGCACAACAACCCAAAGAGTTGAAATTCTAAGCATGAAAGAAGGTTGAATCTGATTCATTTTTCAAATCTTCAAATTTTCAAATCTTCAAATCGAATAATGGAAAAGCAAAAAAACGCCGTAGGTCGTCGTAAAGAAGCCGTAACAAGAGTTTTTCTCTCAAAAGGCCAGGGTAACATTACCGTAAACGATAAAAACTACAAAGAATATTTTTCCCTTCAGTACCTGCAGAATCAGGTTGAATTACCATTGAAAACAGTTCAGCAGTTAGATAAGTTTGACGTAAAAATCAACGCAGCCGGCGGGGGTGTAAAAGGCCAGGCAGAAGCCGCAAAACTAGGTATTGCCCGTGCATTGGTTGAACTCAATCCTGAATTCCGTCCTGCATTAAAAGCAGTAGGGGTATTAAAACGCGATCCAAGGTCCGTTGAACGTAAGAAATTCGGCCATAAGAAAGCACGCAGAAGCTACCAGTTTTCTAAACGATAACAAGTTGATTGGTTTATACATCATGGCCGGGAAAGTTGACCATGACTAATGAACGATCGAACGAACCATTAACATTATAACAATTAAACATGGAAAATAACACTTCGTTACAACAGCAGTTACTAGAAGCAGGTGTACATTTTGGCCACTTGCGTAAGAAGTGGAACCCCAAAATGTTGCCCTACATCTTTGCTGAAAAGAAGGGTATTCATATCATCGATCTTAATAAGACCACAGAAAGTCTGCAGGAAGTGGCAGGCGTGTTGAAGCAGGTTGCTCGCAGCGGGAAAAAGATCATGTTCGTAGGAACGAAGAAGCAGGCTAAAGAAATTGTTACGGAATGCGCCCGCCGCGTAAACATGCCTTTCGCTACAGAACGCTGGCTTGGTGGTATGCTTACCAATTTCAATACCGTTCGGAAGAGCGTGAAGAAAATGCAAAGCATTGATAAACTACTAAACGATGGAAGTGCGGAAAGCCTTACCAAGAAAGAACGTTTGCAGTTACAACGTGACCGTGATAAAATGGACAAAGTACTTGGTGGAATTTCGCAGCTGGGTCGTGTACCGGCGGCTCTGTTCATTATCGATATCGGTCATGAGCATATTGCACTTGCAGAAGCAAAACGTTTAGGCATTACAACATTTGGAATCGTCGATACCAATTGCGACCCCAATAGAGTGGATTTTGCAATTCCCGGGAATGACGACGCAACAAAATCAATTGCGATCATCACACAATACATCACTGCGGCAATCGCAGAGGGCCTTGCCGAAAGACAAGCTGCGAAAGATGAAGAAGTAGAAGATGTAACATCAGATGATAACGAAAAGAAAGCTGCTCGTTTGCAGGCCGAAGCAGAAGCAGAAGCTGGCCGTGGACGTGGTGGTCGTGGCAGAGGCGCTTCAGGTCCCGGATCTGGTGGCCCAGGAAACCAGCCAAAGCGCAGAATGCATGGCGGTGGTGGCGGCGGCGCACGCAGACCAGGTGGGGGAAGATAACAATAGTCTGAAGTTTATGGTTGGTGTTTGTATGAGCCTGACCACAGTACTACTATGAAGCTCCTGTTGCGTCGCACTCTTGTACTGCAGTGCATAATTGAGCAAATGAAACTTTGAGATGTAACCATTTTCAAATTTTCAAATTTTCAAATTTTCAAATCAGAATCATGTCTACAGCAACTATAACAGCCGCTGATATCAACAAACTTCGCCAGGCAACTGGTGCAGGAATGATGGATTGCCGAAAGGCTCTCACTGAAACAAATGGTGATTTCGAAGCTGCTATCGATTGGTTAAGAAAAAAAGGTGCTAAAGTGGCCGCGCTTCGTGGTGATCGCGAGGCGAAGGAAGGTGTTGTGATAGCAAAAACGGCAGAGAACAACAAAACCGGCATAGCCGTCTGCGTTAGCTGTGAAACCGATTTCGTTAGTAAGAATGCGGACTTCGTTGCCTTTGCACAAAGTATTGCAGATGCTGCCATTGCAAACAATGCCAAAAGCATCGATGAGCTAAATGGATTAAATATCAACGGCGCAAAAATTGCTGACCTGGTAAACGACAAACTCGCAAGTATCGGTGAGAAGATTGGTATCACCAAACTTGAAAGGGTAGACGCTGACTTTGTCGCCTCATATATTCACGGTGCAAATCGAATCGGGGTGTTGGTGGGAATGAATAAACCAGCAGCAGAAGCAGGAAAGGATGTGGCCATGCAGATTGCGGCAATGAATCCCGTCGCTCTTGATACAGCCTCTGTTCCTGCGGCAACTATTGAAAGAGAAAGAGCTATTGTAACGGAACAAATACAAGCAGATCCTAAGATGGCGGGTAAGCCTGCAGAGATGATTGGTAAAATTGCAGAGGGTAAATTGAATGCTTTCTTCAAAGAGAGCACGTTATTGAGCCAACCCTTCGTAAAAGACAGTAGCAAAAACGTTGCTGACCATCTTAAATCGATTGATGCAGATTTAAAAATTATGGAATTCAAGCGAGTCGCTCTTGGATAATATCTTGAAACGGGAACTTTTGGTTCCCGTTTTTGTTTTTATTGCTTTCGTAAATATGGTCATTGCAACAGTTTTCAATTCTTTTGATTTCCGGGGGGATGATCTGTTTTGGTAACAATAAAAAATCTTTTCTTTGCACACCGGCCTCATATCTTGAGCCTGAATTATAATCCTGAAATCATCTCATGCTACCAAAATATAAGCGCATTCTTCTCAAATTATCTGGTGAATCATTGATGGGAGATAAAAGTTTTGGATTAGATACTGTTGTTATTGAGCAATATGCCAATGATATTAAATCCATCACAGAGTTAGGTGTTCAGGTAGCGCTGGTTATTGGCGGAGGTAACATTTACCGCGGAATGAATGAAAAGGAAACAGGAATCGAACGTGCTCACGGTGATTATATGGGAATGCTTGCCACCGTAATTAACGGCATGGCTCTGCAGGCAATGCTCGAAAAAGTGAAGGTGTACACGAGATTGCAAAGTGCCATCAAAATGGAGCAAATTGCTGAGCCCTATATAAGGCGCAGGGCTATCAGGCACCTCGAAAAAGGAAGAGTAGTGATATTCGGGGCTGGCACCGGAAACCCCTATTTTACAACCGATACGGCTGGCTCTTTACGTGCAATTGAGATTCAGGCCGATGTCATCCTAAAGGGAACCCGCGTGGATGGTATTTATACCGCCGATCCGGAGAAAGATAAAGCTGCTACCAAGTACGACACGATAACGTTCCAGGAATGCATCACGAATAACCTGCGAGTAATGGATATGACTGCATTTACTTTGTGCATGGAAAACCAGCTTCCAATCATTGTTTTTGACATGAACAAACCTGGAAATCTTCAAAGAGTTGTCACCGGTGAACGGGTTGGCACACTGGTAAAAGACTGATTTACAACCGTCATACATATTTCTTTGAGCGAATGCTTGCATATATGCGGACCGATATGTATTTTTCGAATCTGAAAAGCCACCGTCATAGGTGGTTTTTTAATTTCTTTGTTCAAAAATCCCTTGAAAAACGGTTTATTAATTTACCCTGAAGGGTTAAAATTACCCCCGAACCGTTATGAACACATCATTAGTCATCCTTGGCTTTCAGATCTCGCTTGGACTTTTAGAAGTCATCATCTTTCAGATCGGAGCCATCATCCTGGGATTCTCTATTCATTTCTTTGTAACCAGCCGCAAATCGATGAAATCCGTGCAGAAGTCTGTAGTTCCTGATGACTCGACAATTAGCGAAGCAGACGAATGGCGATTGAAATATTATGAGCAGGCCGATCTTCTTAAAAAATGGGAAGAAGAATACCGCAGAGAAATGGATGTCAAGCTTGAACAGGAACAGCTCCTAGGGAAGAAGCTTGAAGATGCAAAAGCCTCATTAGAATTGAAGCAACAGCACGAGTATGTTTATAGACAACAATTAGATGAAATAGGCAGAGAGCTGGAAGAAAAGCAGACAAAAGAACAACTCCTGGATAAAAAGTTGGCGGAGACTAGAACGGAGTTGGATGCAAAATACCAGCAGGAATTTATTTTGAATAAAAAATTAGAAGAAAGCCTAAACGAATTAACAGGGCTTCGTAGCAAAGTGGAAATTCAACCGGGGGAGTATCTCGCTCAACTCGCCACTGCGCAGTTAAACCTCGTCGAGCATAACCAGCAGATCAGCCGTTTACTTGAGCAGATCGAACTATTGAAAGAATCCGAGCGAAAACATCTCGATACAAAGCACATCAACGAAACCTTGCAAGTACAATTAAGAGATTTCCGTCAGGCATTATCGGATAAAGAATCAGAAATTAAACAGATTAGGCATCAACAATTGTTGATTCATGAATTAAAGGAAAGGCTGGAAAAGGCCCACGATGAGTATAACGAACTCCAAGGTAAACTGCAGAAACTCGAAACACATATCTCAAAGCCACAGAACCGTACTTTTGAATATGAAGAATTACAGCAGTCTTACTTTAAGCTAACCAAGGAGTGCGATGAAATAAAAATGAAACAACTGGCAATGCTGGAAGAAAACCAGCGTCTATCGAGATTGCTTGCGGATACAGAAGACAAGCTTCGCGAATCAAATTTCCAACGCCAGCAGTATTTGCGAAAGGTGACATTCCTGGAAGAATTAAATCATGATCTACAGGAACTATCCGGACATCACAAAAAACTCGAAAGCCAAATGCGTCGCATCGGCGAAATAGAAATGATGTTGAATAAAGGTTCGGAAAGCAGGTAGTAGATTCGTTTGATGTACGATATGGGATGTACGATGTTTTGATTAACCGTCGTAACTGTTTGAGGTGGGTATTTGAATTAAACAATAAACGATTTGATTTTCATGAATGCCTTGTCCGCATGGTGAGTTGTGAGTGGTCAGTGCGAGTGAGTGGTGAGAACTTAATGGTGAATAGTCAAGTGGATATATTGTGGTTGAATTCACTAGATAAATCTTGATGCACCTTACATCTAACATCTTACCTCGTACATCCGACGTCGTACATCTAACATCTTTCGTATTTTTGCCCCATGCCTTCCATTGCCGATGTCCGCAAAGAATATAAACTACAAACGCTCGAAGAAGATCTTGTACAGGCAGATCCTTTTGCTCAATTTGGAAAGTGGTGGAATGAAGCAGTTACCGCTTCGATCGATGAAGTAAACGCGATGACACTCGCAACTGCATCATCAGATGGACTACCCTCCGCACGGATAGTATTGTTAAAGGGGTATGATGTTAATGGATTTGTTTTTTTTACCAGCTATGATAGTTTTAAAGGTAAACAGCTGGAAGAGAATCCGAGAGCGTGCCTGGTATTTTTCTGGCGGGAATTAGAGCGGCAGGTAAGAATCACCGGACTGGTAAGAAAAATCAGTGCAGAAGCAAGCGATGAATATTATAAAAGCCGTCCTCTCGGTAGCCAGGTTGGAGCACATGTTTCCCCGCAAAGCCAGATTATTGAAAGTAGGCAATGGCTTACAACACGCGAGTTCGAACTTCTCAAGGAATTTGATGGCAAACATATAACGCGACCAAAAAATTGGGGTGGTTACTGCGTACAACCGGTGACGTTTGAATATTGGCAAGGCCGTCCAAACCGGCTCCACGATCGGATTCAGTATACTTTACAGGAAAATGGCGACTGGAAAATTGAGAGATTGGCACCGTAGACATGTACGACGTAAGATGTGAGATCTGACATGTGATGGAAGATGTGTTCTTATTGAATCGCCAATCTTTAAGTAAAGGAGCCGGAGTAATACAAAGATTTCTTCAAAACGCTAATCGGTGTTTATTAACCGTACCAATTGCGCAACTGTAGACGACGTACAGTGTACAAAGTCAAAATCCTACATCTCACATCTGTACATCCCACATCTTATTTCGTATCTTTCTTAGCAGCTTTTTTTGCCCTGGCTGGTCTGCTCTTGCCAAATGAACCTTTAAATGTCTTCCCTTTTTTTGTTTTCTTATCTCCTCTGCCCATGATAATAGATTTTAAGAATGATGTTTGTTTGCGGCTGCAATGTTAAACCATTCTTTTGTATTAAAAAAAAGCCTTCTGATGTGATCAGAAGGCCTAAATGCAGTGGGCAAAGCATTATAATTTCGCCTGCAGTTCTTTACCTGCTTTAAATCTTGCTACTTTTTTAGCTTTGATTTTTATAACAGCGCCGGTCTGAGGATTGCGCCCGTTACGTGCAGCTCTTTTGGAAACAGAGAAAGTTCCAAAACCAACCAGTGTAACTTTACCGCCACCTTTTAACGTTTTGGTTACGGCCTCAACGAAAGAATCTAACGCAGCATTAGCCTGTGTTTTTGTTACACCTGCATCATCTGCCAATTTCGCGATTAATTCAGCTTTGTTCATAGTGAAATATTTTATTTAACAGGCACAAATTTAGACGCTTTTTATTTGAAACAAAATTTTTCTGCCAAAAAAGTGGAAGTGACCTATGCCGCAAAAGCCGCACGGGATAAGGATTCTGTAGAACCAGGCTAAAATCTTAATACCACAAAGATTCAGTGGTTCTTCTGAGACCCTTGCCCAGACTGCATTTTAGGGCATGCGCGCTGGAATGCTTGCCTGTAAAGCGTTTCCAAGAAGAGATAATGGGTTTTTTAGAAAATTTTTTTTCTGGAAATCTTATCCACACTCAGTGTAAAACTTCCATTACAGAGCTAATTGAAATCAGCTGATCCTGCCATTTTTCCCGGGACTGTTGTTGAAAGGAGGCAGCATGGTGTTCAATAAAGCGATGATAGTTTTCTATTGTTGAAGCATGGAACTGTACTGCATATGTTGGGCCGTCTTCGTCATCAATTTCAAATAATCTTAATATTCTTGATTCAGAAAAACAGCTTGTTTGCAGTACCCGGGGAATATACACTTGGCGTAACCACTGTAACCATTCATCATGTATGGCCCAGGTGACATTTGTGGTGACATTATAAACGATCATTAATGTTTTTTAGCTAGGCTTGTACTTAAGAGTTATTGCTAATCTCTCTGACCATACGAAACGTAAAGAATAAAACTAATAGTAGGACGAAGGCTATAATCACCCACATCCATATTTTGTTTGCTTCTTCCGACTCGCTTTCTCTTTCAATTAAAGTGTTATTTTTTTCTAGCGAGCTATATGAAAGTGCTGTCGGTTTGTTGCTAATGCTGTCTTTAAAGAAGGCCAGGTCATAGCGTGGGGCGTCTGTGGAAGAATTCCCAAAAATCAGTTTGTAGCCGCCTCCTTTCTCCAACCAGGTGACTAAATACGATTGCAATTGATAAACCTCCGCCTGTGTTAATCTTAAGGTAGGATTGTCATCGTTTTTTATTTTAAGAAATAACCCATTTGTCTTGTATGAAAGGGGATAAACCATGGGTTCGTTGGAGCTAAGTGAAAATTGCATATTTCTGTGTTCAGTGTCGTGGTCATAAGAGATAAACAAATTCCGTTTAAAGAACTTAGATCCCTCAACCTGTAATGATAATTTGTTTAACAAATAGAAATCGGCGAATCGAAGAGTGATATAGCTATAACCGTCTGCGCTATCTTTTTGAGAAATCGCGGGTGACGGTACAGGCCGATAGACTGGATCGTCAATCACATTATCAATATAGGAACTAACGCTAACGACGTTTACGGGAAGTATTTGTTTTCCCTGTATAGTTATTTTAAAATACCTGTAATTGCTCTTCGGGAAAACGAGTTCACGTGCATAAGTGTCTGCTGTATCCGCATACCATCTGTCCAGCACAAGGTTTTCTTTGATTATATACCATTCATTCAAATTATCACTTCCTGAAATCGCTATAGTCCGCGTAGCATCCGCGTTTTTTATTAGCACGACCAGATTGTTGATCGATGAGCCTAATTTGTTTTGCACTGTGACATTTGTCTGTTCATCTGCCTTTACCTGTTTGGAAACAATGGGAAGCTCGATGGCTTTACTTCGCTTCATTTCTGCAGCTGTCCATGGTGATTGAAGCATGTATGGCACCTGATTACCTTTCTCGTCTAGAATTCTCAAGTCTTGCAATCCAGGCTGAAGTTTCGAAACGATGATGGGTAACAGCTCTATTTGGTAGAAACCGGCCGTCTTTACCTCGTCAAGTTTTGCAGTGTACTTATAAGCAGATTGTGCTTGTACACTCCTCATCATAAAGGTAAAAACCATATATAAAGCACCTCTAAACAACAGGCTTCCCGACATCTTCTATTATTATTTTTTTCAGTCTTTGGTACATAAAGGAAATTATAAGCAACAATACGCCAAGACAAAAGAATGCAGCGATTTTACCGCCGGCTGATATGTTACGTATATCAAACGCAAATAGCTTTACCAATGTTATTGAAAATAGAGAAAGTGAAATGATACGCAACGGGCGGTATTTATATTTCATTCCCAGCCACATAAAAGCGAATGAACAAAGCCCCCATAAAATAGGAAGACCGGACTTTATAAATGCTTGTTTGATTATTGATAGAGAATTGCTGCCGCTGTAATAAATACTTTGAACAGCAAAGCTAACTTCGCAACTAAGGTAAACAACGATCCAGCAACTCAGTAACCACGTTACCAGCGGCGCATTTTGCGATCCTTTGTAATTATTTCTTATTCCATCAATAATGGTAAAATAAATTATTCCCAATACAATCATCGCAGCCCAGTGCGCTATAATATGGGCCGAATCGTTGTTCTGGGTTAACGCCAGATGTAAAAAACTAAAGTTCTCCGAAATCGAAAAGACATAGATGACCAGGCAAGCTATTAGTAAATATGACATTGGTCGCGGAGCTAATCCTTTTTTCTGTGTATGCTTGCTTATTAGAAAAAGAATGATAATGAAAGAATAGGTAAAGAGAAGAAGGTATTGAACGCCTATCAGTGTTCCAGGGAAATAATAAGAAAACTGGTAATTAATTTCAAGAGCTCCGGCTGCAAAAGCCAATACCAGGCTAACAACCAGGAAAATATCACCAATATGCCACCTGGCAATCCAGTCCTTTGTTGCGCTTGAATCTTTTTTTGTAAGTACAAAAAGCGAATAGCTGCTTAAGGCCGCATATATAGTCGTAATAAAACCCTTATTGAAAACGATCAAATGCTCGATTCTACTATTGAGATGAAACTGGCCCCAATCTATCAATAAGCTCACCAGCATCGCGATCCAAACAGTCATGGAAGCAAGGCGAATGATATTGATCTTTGCTCGTTGGTACAACCAATACAACAACACGCATTCTGAAGCCCAGAACAATGTAATATTATTCCCTTGTAATTGCACAGGTGCTGCCAGGGATATAAAACTAACAGTGATGCCAATGAGAAGGTATAATATGTTTCGATCTACCCGTTGTTTACGGAATAATATCCATGAAGCAATTAAATTGAATGCGCCCATTAGTGCTGTAAAAAGTCCTTTGTATTCTCCAGATCCGATTGTGCCGAGGAAATATAATCCTACTGTGAAATACAAGGCCGTGTTAGCCAGGACAATGCTGAAATCCGACGCAATGAACTGTCTGTTTTCTTTTATGTTGTTGGCAATATTGATAGCAAAAAACAAAACATAAAAAGCAGTGGCAAACATAAATCCATATCCATATGTTGCAGACGGTGTTACTGATCCGAGCTGGATTATCCACAAAAAGAATAAAAGCGTTGTAAAGCCGAAGGCTAGCATATTCAGAATCCGCCAGGACCTATTGTAAGCTATCACAAGTAAACCGGTGTTGAGGATTAACAGGTAAGAAAACAGAGTGACGAAGTTGCCACTTCCAGTACTAACCAAAAAAGGAGTAACAAATCCTCCTACGAGTGATATGATAGCTAGTTCCTGTCGATTATATAACATGGATAATACTACAGCGAAGATGGTTATCACCACCATAATAATGAATGACATTGTTTGACCAAACAAATGAAACTGGTGATATGCCAACGCAATGGTGAAATAAAAAACAGCAAGTCCGCCACCTACCAATACAGAGCTGAATGCTTTGTAACTTTTATGTAGACGGTGTGCAAGGGCAATTAAAATGCCACCGCACAGGATGCCAATACCCACCCGTGCTATGGGGCCTACCCAGTTTTTATCAATTGCGTATTTTACAAAGAACCCAATAGCTAAAACAAGTATTGAGATCCCAACCTTACTGATCAGGTTTTCACCGATAAATTTTTCAAGGTCCGGGTAGCGATCAAAAAAGGATTGCTCAATCACAGGTTCCTGCCCTTTTACGGGTGGAGTTATTACTTCCTTGATCTCAATCAGCTTAGCAGATTTGTGTTGCTCCTGCTCTCTCGTTTTTTTTGCAAGCATCTCTGCTTCTTCATTTTGCTTAACGACACCTTCATCTTGCGAAGAAGGCTTAACAGGTACAGGTTGCTCCTGGACCTTGAAGTTGCTTTCCCAATAGTCTTTTTTAGGTGTGATTGTCTCTTTTATTGCCGAAGTACTCTCAAGCGAGGATGGCGATTTATTTTCTGTGCTGTTTCTGGCGACTAATTTTCGAAGATCCATTAGCTCGTTTTCGAGCTTTTGAAAGTTATTCCTTACCGACGATTTAAATGAAACAAGAATGAAGAAGATGACAAGTAAGAGGATGATCGCCAGCAATTCCATATAGCATTAGTTTAGGTTACCTTAAAGATAGAAGGCAAAATCAGAATGGGCAAGAAACTAACGTTAAATTGCTTTATCCAAATGCTGTGGCAGGGAAGGCGTCCTAAGTAGAAATATGTAAACCACGACGAGTGCTGTCTCAACAGATAAAGAGATTCATAGCTGGAATCATTAATTCAAATCAATCTCCAAATATACCGGGCAATGATCGCTATGTTTTATGTCAGCATAAATTTTGGCATCGATCAATTTATTTTTCAGCGGGTCAGTAACATTGATATAATCAATCCTCCATCCTTTATTTTGCGCGCGAACAGTAGGAAAGCGCTGACTCCACCATGTGTATTGATGCGGTTCAGGATGTATTTCACGGAATGTATCGATGAAGCCACTCGCAAAAAATTTATTCAGCCAGGCACGTTCTTCAGGCAGGAACCCGGATGATTTTTTATTTCCCTTTGGGTCATGTATGTCGATGTCCTTATGAGCTATATTGTAGTCTCCGCAGAGAATAAGTTTCGGATGTTGACCTTTTAATTCATTGAGATAGGCAAGAAATTCATCGAGCCAAACATATTTAAATGTTTGTCTTACATCTCCCGAGGTGCCTGAAGGGAAATACGCGTTAATCAATCTTGTGTCGCCGAAATCCATTTGTAAAATACGTCCTTCATCATCACTAACCTTATTGTTATTACCATATTGAACATTATCTGGTTTCATTTTAGTAAAAACGGCTACACCGCTATACCCCTTTTTTTCGGCAGAGTACCAGTAGTCCTCGTATCCAAGATCATTGACAGCTTTGCAATCAATATTATCTTTTGCGGCTTTTGTTTCCTGAAGGCAAATCACATCTCCAGGATCAGATTTTAACCATGCGATGAACCCCTTGTTAATCGCGGCGCGGATGCCATTGACATTGTAACTTATTATACGCATAGTATTGGTAAATTGAACGGCAATTTACATATAACATGAAAGCGACTCTAAAGGAAAGGCAGCGAATAATTCCAGCAAAATCACACGTGTATCTTGAAGGTCCTAAAAACAGGAGTTATGAATTTTCGTTTGCCTGGAAGGTATTTAATCAATTTATAAAGGCCTTTCGCACACTTCATTTTGTTGGGCCGTGCATTACCGTTTTTGGTTCTGCACGATTTAAAGAAGATCACCGGTACTACCAAGCGGCTCGCGAATTCGGAAAGGAAATTGCGGCAATGGGATTCACAACAATGACCGGCGGCGGACCCGGAATTATGGAAGCGGCCAATCGGGGTGCCTTTGAGAATAATGGCGTCTCTATCGGTTGTAATATCCAGTTACCTTTTGAGCAAAAAGGGAATGCTTATACGCACAAGTCAATCACATTTGAGCATTTCTTTGTCAGGAAAACAGTGCTGGCGAAGTACTCATATGCATTTGTCATTATGCCCGGAGGGTTTGGTACTATGGATGAGCTGTTTGAAATCCTGACGTTGATTCAAACTGGTACAGTCACCCAGTTCCCGGTAGTGATTTATGGAAAGGAATTTTTTAAGGAATTGTGGGATTACCTGGAGTTTATGGCAAACCAGGAAACGATTTCACGGGATGATCTGAAATTGGTCTTACTTACTGACAGCGTTTCAGAAGCTATGGATCATATCCATACTTACATTGCAACGAATTATAAAGTGAAGCAAAGGAATCGTCGTTGGTGGTTTTTTGAAAAACGATAAACACTGTGACACATCAAATCATAATTGTATATTGGTTTCTGAATACGTCATATGGAACACCAAACCCCTTCCAATTCTTCGCAGCAGGATACTATTTTTGATGAGGCCGAACTTCTAGGCGAAGGTTACGACAAACATGTTCGCCGTGCAAGAAATACAATTTTTGTAGTCGCCACTACTCAATTTGTGGTTGGATTGGTGATTGGTTTTTCCTGGCCGGAAGAATCGAAATGGATTTCTATTGGAATCATGAGTATTGTAGCTGTTATTTTCGCTTGTCTTGGTTTCTGGGCGATTAAAAAGCCCTACCAGGCCATCCTGATTGGTTTGACCTTATACTGCGGCCTGATACTATTGGATCTTATAGTCGATCCAGCAGCGATTGTTAGGGGAATAATTCTCAAAATTTTTATTATTATTTATTTGGTCATGGGATTAAATAATGCGGGGCAAACAGTGCGGATAAAAAAAGCATTAGGAAACTAACAGTGCAATTCTTTATTGCATGTTGCAATATAGTCGAAGCCATAAATTTCCTGACTCGGCGTAATTACGAGACATGAAAAAAGGCGCATGATACGTGCCTGCTTAAATTTCCTTATGTATCATACTCCAACACAGGTCTTAGCCATCTCTCGATTTCTTCAACAGGCATGCCCTTCCTTTTTGCATAATCCTCTACCTGGTCCTTCTCTATTTTCCCCACGCCAAAGTATTTGCTTTCAGGATGCGAAAAATACCATCCACATACAGAAGATGCAGGGAACATCGCAAGGGATTCCGTTAAAATAATTCCTGCATTTTCAGTGGCGTTGAGGATCGCAAACAATTTATTTTTCTCAGTATGATCCGGGCAGGCGGGATAACCCGGTGCAGGACGGATGCCCTGGTAAGTTTCTTTAATTAATTGCTCATTGTCAAGTTGCTCTTCTTTTGCATAACCCCAGTACTCCTTACGTACTTTCTCGTGCAGCATTTCAGCGAAGGCCTCAGCGAGCCTGTCGGCCATTGCCTGCAGAATGATTTTATTGTAATCATCATGCTGTGCTTCGAACCTTTTTAAATGCGATTCAATGCCGTGAATGCTTACAGCAAAAGCACCAATGTAATCGGTTTTTGCCTGTTCTGCCGGAGCAACAAAATCTGCAAGCGATAAATTCGGTTGATCAGCCGCCTTCTTTACTTGTTGACGCAAACATTCCAGTTGAACCGGACCCGATTTCCCATTGGCAGAATGTAATAATGTAATGGTGTCCTTCCCGTTTGAATTTGCAGGCCAGAAACCAATCACTCCTTTGGCAACCAGCCATTTTTCATCAATGACCTTTCTCAATAATTTCTGCGCGTCATTGTACAGTTTTGTAGCTTCTGCGCCAATCACCGCATCACTTAATATCTGCGGGAATTTGCCATGCATTTCCCAGGCAATAAAGAAAGGTTGCCAATCAATGTATTTTTGGATTTCATTCAGATCATAGTCATTGAACTGTTTTGTACCGGTAAACGCAGGTACGACAGGTGTATAATCCTTCCAGTCAATTGGAAATTTATTGTTTTGTGCCTCAACAAACGGCAGATAGCTCTTGGCTGATTTTTTATTTGCGAAATCTGCTTTCAGCTTCGTGTATTCATTTGAAATGCCTTTAAGAAAATCGAGCTTCTGTTCCTTGCTCAACAATGAACCGGTTACTGTCACACTGCGAGAAGCATCGAGGACATGAACTACGCCGTTTTCGTATTCAGGAGCGATTTTCACCGCTGTGTGCATACGCGAAGTAGTAGCTCCTCCAATCAGTAGCGGCTGTCGCATGCCTCGACGTTTCATTTCGCGGGCAACATGAACCATTTCATCAAGAGACGGAGTGATCAATCCACTCAGGCCAATGATATCGGCGTTTTCTTTTTGCGCTGTTTCCAATATTTTATCGGCAGGTACCATTACTCCAAGGTCAACAATGTCATATCCATTACAACCAAGTACTACACCAACAATGTTCTTCCCGATATCATGAACGTCACCCTTTACCGTTGCCAGTAAGACCTTCGGCGCGCCTGCTCCTTCTTCGTTTATGGTTCCGGCCTCGATATGAGCCAGGCGTCGTTTTTCTTTCTCCGCTTCTATATAAGGTGTTAGAATTGCCACCGATTTTTTCATTACCCTCGCGCTCTTAACAACCTGTGGCAGGAACATCTTACCGCTTCCAAAAAGATCTCCAACAACATTCATCCCGTCCATCAGTGGTCCTTCGATCACATCCAGGGGTTTTGGATATTTTTGCCGCGCTTCTTCTGTATCGGCATCGATGTAATCCGTGATGCCATTCACCAGGGAATGCTTCAAGCGTTCCTCGACTGATGCATTTCTCCATGCTTCATCTTTAACTTCTACCTTCCCTTTCGATTTTACAGTTTCTGCAAAACCGATCAGCTTTTCAGTAGCTTCATTGGTATCATTATTACGATTCAGAATTACATCCTCGCATAATTCTTTTAATGCAGGTTCTATTTCATCATAGACAACCAACTGCCCCGCATTTACAATACCCATATCCATACCGGCTTTAATTGCATGGTACAGGAATACGGAGTGCATCACTTCGCGCACATGGTCGTTACCTCTGAAAGAGAAAGACATATTACTAACGCCACCACTCACTTTGGTAAGAGGCATCAATTTTTTTATTTCCCTTGTTGCTTCAATAAAGTCAACTGCGTAATTATTATGTTCTTCGATGCCGGTAGCTACAGCGAAGATGTTTGGATCAAAGATGATTTCCTGCGGATCAAATTCTACCTCTTCGGTTAATATCTTATAGGCACGGTGGCATATCTCAACCTTGCGATCTTTGGTATCAGCCTGGCCTTTTTCATCAAACGCCATCACAATCACCGAAGCACCATAACTCTGGCAGATATACGCTTGTTCGATAAACTTATCCTCGCCTTCTTTCATGGAGATGGAATTCACAATGCACTTTCCCTGTACGCATTTCAATCCGGCTTCTATGATCGAAAACTTAGAGGAATCGATCATGATCGGAATTTTGGCGATATCAGGTTCTGCTTGCAGGAGATTTAGGAAAGTCGTCATTGCTTTTTCACCATCAAGTAACGCATCATCCATGTTCACGTCAAGAATCTGTGCGCCGTTTTCTACCTGCTGGCGCGCAACGCTTAGTGCTTCTTCATATTTGTTGTCTCGAATAAGGCGGGCGAATTTCTTGGAGCCGGTTACGTTTGTCCGTTCACCCACGTTCACGAAGTTCGTTTCGGGACGTACAATTAACGGTTCAAGGCCGGCTAATCGGAGGTACGGTTTAATTTGAATTGACTGACTCATGACAAGGTGCTTTATGATTCAAAGCGCAGGTTTTAATAGGTTTCTTCTAACACAGGCAATTGTCTTGGCTGAAACTGCTTCACATGTTCCGCAATATGTTTGATATGATCTGGTGTTGTTCCACAACAGCCTCCAACAATATTTACGAATCCTTCTTTAGCCCACTCTTCGATGAAGTGAGCGGTTTGTTCGGGTTGTTCGTCATATTCACCCATCGCATTTGGCAGGCCGGCGTTTGGATAGGCCGAAGTATAACAGGCAGCTATTTGGCTTAACTCCTCAATATGTGAGCGCATCTCTGCAGCTCCGAGAGCGCAGTTCAGTCCGATGCTCAATGGCTTGGCATGCATTACGGAAACATAAAACGCTTCAAGGGTTTGTCCGCTCAGGGTGCGACCCGATGCATCGGTGATTGTTCCGCTGATCATGATTGGAAGCGTCTGCTTCTTCGTATCGCGGAAATATTTTTTGATGGCGTAAATGGCGCCCTTGCAATTCAACGTGTCAAAAATGGTTTCTATCAATAGCACATCCACGCCGCCTTCGACCAGTCCTTTTATTTGTTCGTAGTAAGCTGCAGCTACTTCGTCGAACGTTACCGCACGGTAGCCTGGATTATTTACATCAGGCGATAAGCTGAGCGTTTTATTCAGTGGACCAATAGCACCGGCAACGAAACGTGGCTTTTCAGGATTTTTTGCAGTGTACTCATCCGCCGCGCGTCGTGCACATTTTGCTCCTGCGATGTTTAATTCATAAGCCAGGGATTGCATTTCATAATCCGCCTGGGCGATGACTGTGCTGCTGAACGTATTCGTTTCAATAATATCTGCACCTGCTTCGAGGTATTGTTTATGGATGGTCTCAATAATCTGTGGCTGGGTAATATTCAGTAGGTCGCTATTTCCTTTGACATCTGTATGCCAGTCTTTAAACCGTTCGCCACGATATTCTTTTTCTCCAAGTTTATAACGTTGGATCATCGTGCCCATGGCGCCATCGATAATCAGGATGCGTTCATTCAAACATTCGCGGATAGATTTCATGTGCATTTGATTTAAGGTTCACAATGCTCTTTTAGATTTCTGCCATCGATCAGCAGTGTTATGTCGTACAAGAGTGCGACGCAACGGCGGCTGAGCAACGATTCGAACGATGACTTCAAAATGTAAAAAACTGAATAACGAAGGGAGTTACCTATGCGTAGCGTGCGAGGTTGATTCCATCGTTTATTAGTTCAGTTTCTGATCTCAATGCCTGGCCATCAGCCATCGAGCATCAGTCATCCTTCAATTTACAGGCCGAACAATAAACAAATCCGCCTGTATAGAGCTGCAAATGTAAAACATTCGATTGTAAAAATGAAAACTCAGCACTTAACGATTCGCCACATAGCTTTCGACTGGTAACCGGTTGGTGATCGACCTTGCAAGTGTCATTTCATCGGCATATTCCAGCTCGCCGCCAAATGCTATGCCTCTTGCGATCGTGGTTATCCGGATTGGAAAGGCCTGGAGTTTTTTTTGAAGATAATAGATGGTGGTATCCCCCTGGATGTTTGGACTTAATGCAAATATCAATTCGCTGATATTCTCTTTTTGAATACGGTTTAATAGGGACTCAATATTCAGCTGATCAGGACCGATTCCATCTAATGGAGAGATGATTCCTCCAAGCACATGGTAGGTGCCATTATATTGTTGTGTGCTTTCTATGGCGATCACGTCGCGGATGTTTTCCACTACACAAATCAACTCCTGTTTTCTCATGGAGTTCGCGCAGATAGAGCATATATCTGCGTCGGCAACGTTGCAACAGCGCTGGCAGAACTTAATTTCCTGCCTCATTTTTATGATATTCTCTCCAAACGCAGCAACACTGCCGGCGTCCTGCTTTAGTAAGTGCAGTACAAGCCGCAAAGCCGTCTTTTTACCAATTCCCGGAAGTTTGGCAAATTCATTCACCGCATTTTCAAGTAAGGAAGAAGAGAATTGCATGAGGCAAAGTTAATGACCGACGGCGGTTGTTGGAACACCTTTTTTGGAAAAGATAGCTGTCAGGCTATGGCCGATGATCGATGGCTGATGGCGGAACCAGTATGATAGTGGTTTGTGCGATATACTCGTTTTGTCTGCAAGTGGCAAGTTGTGATTAATTCGGAATTTCGGCTGCCGCTTTCAACGGCCATCGATCAACGGCATCGGCCATCTTACACCCGGCCATCGATCACAAAGTGATATCCACCTCGTTATCCCAGTTTGCTTTTACGGTGATCTTTCTCGAGATCGGGACAACCCGTTCAGGTTGGCGATGTTCGTCAAAGAATTCCCCGGTATCCCATACGCCATTCTTATTTTCATCAAACACAAGACGTAATTCATATTCGCCGGGCTGGAAGATCTTTGCATAAAACTCCTTGTTGGAAAACACATGCGACTGAACAATCTTATCACCCTGAAGAAAAAGAAGTACAGGGTTTTTTGTAAGATCCAGATTTGGAAAGCGTAAACGAACCAGTCCGTATTCTTTTTCCTTTCGCGTACGGAAATTGATCGTATCGTTCCGGACAAGTTTTCTTCCTGCAGTATCTTCCGCAAACTCTTTATCGATGATCAGGTTGTAGCCGGTATTTTCTACCCAGGGATAAAAAACGGTCACCTGTTTTCCAGAAGTATCCTGCACAAACGTATAGTTTGTGAGTGGTTGATACTTCTCATCGGTAAGACTGAGTTTTGATGTATCAAAAAATTTCAGAGGTGCAGATCTGAAATAAAGATGAAATGAGTCGAGCAAGCCCAGTTGTTCGTTTTCAAGGCTGGTTTCTATTCGTAATCTTTTATCTGTGGCGGTTGGTGCCCTTGATACGGTGCTCTTAATCGCAGGGGTCGGCGGAGAAACCGCGGCATTGGTATCTTTAGCGACAAACGCGTACAGTGTTACCGGAGTTGGACTGCGTTGTACAACTACCGTCGTATCCGAAAAAGCAAAGAGCTGGTTTCTTGCGAGATAGCGTCGCTGTCCACCTTCATCCTTGACCGCATAAATCGCGAAGCGACCGGCGGGCAGGTTCCGGAAGGTAAAATTTCCGTTGTTATCCACGCGTGTAATATACCGGGGTCTTTCCTTAATTACAGCCGAATCCTCAAAAGATCTATATAGGAAGACAAGTAACGTACTATCTGTCTTACCCGTTTCAGCAATAACGACCCGGCCATCAAAGTGCAATGAATCAATCGCCGGACCGGTCGAAAAAATATACGTAAAATTTCTGAGCACATTTGATTCGTTAATGTCGCGGATTGCGTCTCCGAAATCAAAGGTATATGTCGTATTAGGCTCCAGAGTGTCCCGAATGGCTACTGTAACTGTTCTCAGCTTGGCTTCGACGTTAGGATTGCTTTTGGGCGTAGGAGTAATTAATAGATTCGACTGGGGATTATCAATTTGCACAAATTCGCTAAAAACGAAATTGATCCTTTTGCCTTCAAAATTTCTCGAAGAATCAGGGGGGTTGACTGAAACAAGCACTGGAGGTAACGAGTCCCGATCTCCCCCGGAGGGAGGAACAATGGTTGCGCAACCCGTTGTACCGGATATATTTGCCAGGATAAAGAAGCCTAATAAAAAACCCACAGTGGTAGTGGGAACAGAATACTTCATAACGAGTGGCAAACTTAAAGGCTTTATTCCCAATTGAATCCTAATAATCCCATAAAATCTGAGTCGTGAGTTGGAAGTCGGGAGTAGAGAGCCGGTTCTCGCAGTGGCTAATCCTTGATGGAGCTTAATTTTCGACAGGCTTATTCTTTGAGAGAATCATCCTTCGACAGGTTTATCCTTCGAGAGGCTCAGGTTGATTCTACTTCTTCTTCGGTTTCATGAAGAGCAACGGCAAGTTTGTTGGTCTTAACGAAATCGCACCACTGGCAATCAGGCTTGCCACACCCGATGTAAAATTCACGATTCTGGATTTTCTCCCAGGTATTTGTTATTTGTTCAATTACAAGGTCAATGTCGTCGTATGAAACTGGAATTTTAACTTTGCGATATTCTTTCTTTTTATCTGGCTCGATAAAATCAAATTCACTGCTTACTACTTTCCATTCTTTTGAGCCGTAATTATCAACGAGGATTTTATAAAACACTGCCTGTCTCCAGTAGTCACCACCCTCCGGGGATCTTTCCGATGGTGGAGCGAGTTTTTCCCTTGCGTTGTCCACATCACCGGTTTTATAATCAACCACGTTGACTTCTTTGTTACTGAATTCGAGCTTGTCTAGTTTTCCTTTCAGGGGGACACCATTTACAACGACATTGCGGATGTTCCTTTCTATTGCAACGATCTTATTCCATAGATTCACGTATTTTTCATAGTAATTCGCTAAGACCTCGAGTCCATATTCCATTCGCCGGTCGAATGCCTCTTTAGTAAAGCTTTCGCGATGGCGGTGCATATACCACCTGAAATCCTGGAGTAAGTCTTCTTTGGAAGAGAATTCTTCGCGCTGATGCGATTTCATTTTCTCGAAGAGGCGCTGGATAGCAAAGTGTACGGAAGAACCAAATTCGGTAGCCTCATTTTTTGGAGAAGGGATACGAATCAGGTTCTTGAAATAAAATTCAAGTGGGCAACGCAGGTAGTTATTCAACGCCGTTACGTTCATTACAAACTTGTCCAGGATATTACTGATAAAGTCCTCTTCAATCTTTTGTATTTCCGGCGCTGAAATGTCCTCGAACTGGAGCGCTTCAAACTCGGTCATCACATCACTGTTCATGAACAGTTTTTCTACGGGCAGGTTATGGATGTCCTGTATCTCCGCGATGAACCTCGAAGGCTCGAGCTCTTTGTTGTCATTTTTATATTTTGAATAAGAGATGTACAAGTGTTTTTCAGCCCTTGTAAGTGCTACATAAAAGAGTCTTCTCAATTCTTCTTCGTCACTTGATTTTGGTGCAGAAGAAAAAATAGTGTCGGGAAATTTATAACCAGCAGCGGGCTTTCTCTTCTTTTCCCAGTAAGAAGCATTACACCCGGCAAAAAACACATATTCAAATTCCAATCCTTTAGAGCCATGGGCGGTCAAAAGATTCACTCCCTTATCGCTGCCACAGACCTGAATAACGGGAATGCCGATGTGGTTGTCTTCCATCAAGTCGATCATTTGTATAAGTCTCGAAAGCTGAAGATCGGGATTACGTCTTGTCTCTTCCTTAATAAAATCAAATAGCGCAGTCAGTACCTGCATCTCCCATACCTTTTCCGGACTTTGCATGATCGCATGCAGAACGCCTGCTGTTCGGATTATTTTTTCAAACAACACCTGGATAGTAACATTTGGAACATCCGCAATCAGTTGCTCGAATATAGCACTTGCCTGCTTCAGCCCCCGATTGATTCCGGGGTCAAAGAGATCCCTGGGTGGCTGGTTCGATCTTTCGTATAACAGTCTTCTCATCGAGGTGGGATGGTCACTGAATTTTTTCTCCGCTACAGCCACAGAAACTTTTGCAATTTCTATTGGTGGAATTGAATAAAAATCGAAGTGCAAAATCTCGAAGAGCATTTCATCTCCGCCATAGGGTGTATCATGTTCCGCTGCGAGAAAACGCATGATGGTCATGATTTTTCTTGCAAGCGGAATGTCAAAAAGGTTCAGGCTTCTCTTACTATAAACCGGGATCTTTTTCTGCTGAAAATATTTTGTAAGTGCATCACCATATTTGTTCTCGCGATATAATACAGCTATTCTTCCAGCAGGCACTCCTTCCGCGATCAGACTTTCAACCTTCAATGTGATGTGCGTCATCTCATGCCGCTGGGTTTCATATTCGACGATCGTAGGAGCATAACTCAGATGATTGACATGGGGATTGCTCGATAAAAGATCCTTGGACAATCCTTCTATCTGTCGGGTCAATCTTTCTTCGTTTTTATCAACAAGCGTCTTGGAGATATCAAGTATCGGTTGCGTGGATCGGTAGTTGTTAGTTAATACTACTGTCAGGAGGTCATTCTTATAACTGGTTACAAACTGGAGCATATTCTCAACGTTTGCACCCTGGAAGCGAAAGATACTTTGGTCGTCGTCGCCCACCACAAATACATTTGGTTTATCCCAATAACTGATCAGTAACCTTATGAGGGTGTTCTGGGTTCCACTGGTATCCTGGTATTCATCAACAAGTATGTACTGGTAGCGCTCCTGATAATCGGAAAGCAATTGTTTATTCTCTTCAAATGCCCTGATCACCCAGTTAATCATATCATCAAAGTCGTACCGGTTGTGCCGGCGCATCAATGATTGATAATTATCAAATTCATTTACGGCAGCTGCAAGCCTTTTCATCCGTTCTTTTTCTACCTCTATCTTATCTGTCCGGATATCGCCTTTCCTGAATTCGCGGGTAGCCCGTTTGGCTATAAATACATCACGGTTTTGTAAATCGGCGATATACGAATTGATTTTTTCCTGGATGAAGGTTGGTGTCCATCCTTCTCTTTTCATCGTCGAAAATAGCTCCGCCAGGTTGCCAATTTCAAAGTAAACATCACCCCTGTAACGTTTGAGGGGATGATCTTTCGGAAATGCATCGATAAGTGTTTTTAAGAGTTGTATTTTTTCAAGTTCTGAAATCGGATCCATCTCGGTTTTTTCAAAAATCGAAAGGTTCTCCTGTATTACATCATTGCAGAAAGAATGGAACGTATAAATGTTCACTTTGTAAGCGTCAGATCCAATGAAGCCGTTCAATCTGCGTCGCATGGCAATTGCACCGGCATCAGTATAGGTGAGACAAAGCAGGTTTTCGGGAGATGCATCGGTATCCAGAAGGATCTTTCCGATACGAGCCGCAAGTATCTGTGTTTTTCCGGTACCTGGACCTGCAATCACCATCACTGGTCCTTCAATGGTATCTACCGCCTTTCGTTGTTGCTCATTTAATTTTCTATATTCTTCGTGAAATCTCTGTTGAAGCTTGTTTGAATTCATAGCCATTTGCAAAGATAAAACACCGGAAAGGTTGGTCAGTACAAACTTTAGAGGACAGGTGTAAAAGTTGTTGAGAAGTCGAACATCTTCTTGCGCATATAACCCTACTACTGTAGATAGAGAAAGGGGCGCGCAAAGACGCAAATAGGCAAAGGCTGTTTCTTTGCGCCTTCGCGTCTTTGCGCGCCCTATTCCAGAAAAAAGCACCTGTAAAAACAACAGGCCTCCAGGATTGTCACCAGGAATACGGGAAAACCTATAGCGATTATTCTTGAAAAGTGCAGGTAGCCAAGTTTTTTTGGGAAACCGTTCTTTTTTTGGGAATAATTTTTACATTTTTACGTTTGTAAGGAATAGTTCAATCCCATGAAAAATCAAACTTCCCTAAAAGTTTTCATTTTAGAAGATGATCACTGGTATGGTTCCATGCTCCAGCATTATCTGTCTCTAAATCCTGACTATGAAGTCAAGCGATTCACAAGCTCCAAAGAGTTTTTTAGTCATCTTCACGAGAATCCCGATGTTGTAACACTTGACTATTCGATGCCAGACATGGACGGCGGGGAAGTACTCAAAAAAATCAAAGGAGTTCACCCTGACATCCAGGTATTGATTATTTCAGGCCAGGAAGATGTATCTACTGCCATCACTCTCCTAAAAAATGGTGCGTTTGAGTACATCGTTAAAGATGAGGAAACAAAAGACCGTTTATGGAATTCACTCTTGCACTTACAGCAGATCAACGGGCTGAGAAATGAAGTGGAACAATTGAAGGAGCAGGTTGCACAGAAGCATGATTTTTCTAAGTTCATCATAGGGAAAAGCGAGCCAATACTGAAGGTGTTTTCACTCATTGAGAAAGCTTCCAAGACAACGATCACTGTATCTATCGCCGGCGAAACAGGTTCTGGAAAAGAAGTGGTGGCCAAGGCCATTCACTATAATTCCGAAAGACATAAAAAGCCATTCGTCGCCGTCAACGTTGCAGCAATTCCAAAAGACCTGCTCGAAAGTGAATTATTCGGCCATGAAAAAGGTGCCTTTACAGGTGCAGTAACGAGGCGGATCGGTAAGTTTGAAGAAGCCAACAACGGAACTCTCTTTTTGGATGAAATCGGGGAACTGGATATTAATTTACAATCGAAACTATTAAGGGTATTGCAGGAAAGAGAGGTCACGCGAATAGGCAGTAATGAAGTAACCCCTGTCAACGCGAGAATTATTGTGGCCACAAACCGCAACCTGCTCGACGATGTAAAAAACAAAACTTTCCGCGAGGATCTCTATTATCGACTCATTGGATTACCTATTTCCCTTCCGCCGTTGCGTGAAAGAGGTAATGATATATTGGTCCTTTCAAAGCATTTCATGGATTTGTTTTGTAAAGACAATAACCTGCCAAAGAAATCACTTTCCCAGGAGGCGCAGCAAAAGCTGCTGAACTATGCATTCCCCGGTAACGTGCGGGAGTTGAAATCAGTTATTGAACTTGCGGTGGTTATGACGGATGATGAATATATTCTTCCTGATCATATTGCTATCAATACAGCAGCCGCGGTCAGCGACTTGTTGAATAAAGAAAGATCGTTAAAAGAATATGAAATAGATATCATCCAACACTACCTCGACAAGTACGATAAGGATGTATTGCTCGTGGCAAAAAAACTGGATATTGGCAAGTCCACAATTTACCGGATGATCCAGGCTGGCGAGCTAAAGACCAAATAGGTACGAGGCTCAAAAATTTTACTATTCGCGGAGATCTAAACCTATAAAGGAAGAAAGATGCAGCAAATAAACTACAAGAGCCTGGGCCATAGAAAAGTGCTGGTAGTAGACGATATCGAGATGAATCAGCAGCTTGCAAAACATATCATGCAATCATGGGGATTCACCGTGGATGTAGCTGCTAATGGAAAGGAGGCGGTTGAGAAAGTAGAGAAAAATACATATGATCTCGTACTGATGGATATACAGATGCCTGAAATGGATGGCATGCAGGCGACAGAAAATATCAGGCGTTTAAAAGATGCCGTCAAAGCATCAACCCCAATAGTAGCAGTTACGGCAAACTTATTGACCGGTGACGGAGACCGTTACCTGCAGAAAGGCATGAACGACTATCTTCCCAAACCATTAGATGAGCAAAGACTGTTTCAATTGATTTCGAAAAATTTGCTAGATGGACCTAATCCTGTTTCTGTCATCGAACCGCTTCTTAATGAAACGCAGGAATCGATCCCAACGGAGAAACTTTATGATCTTACAATGATACATGGTCTTTCTGGCGGCGACGAGGCTTTTATCAGGCAAATGGTGGAGCTATTTGTAGAAACTATGCCTGCCTCTACCCGGGAATTGCAGGGGACGCTTGATCACAAGCAATGGGAAGCGATGGGTAAGCTGGCACATAAACTCAAATCAACTACGGGTTCCATGGGGATGAATTCGATTAAGGAGGAAGTGAAAGCCGTTGAGCACAATTGTAAGAAAAACGAAAACCTGGAGGAAACGCCTGCATTGGTAAAAAAGGTGATTTTGGTGATCAATCAAACGGTGGCACAATTGAGGAAAGATTTTGAGATCACGAATTAACGACGAGCAGAAACGCGGCCCGTACCGTTACAATTAGCGTATAATCCTTGAATCTTGATTTGCTTGATTGAAAGATTCGCTTGATTTAATCAGCATTGTCAGGTATGCCATATGGCCTCAGCCTCCTCACTCGGCGAACGGTTCATGCTCTCGGAAGC
>DAINQQ010000027.1:0-37741 GCA_036742645.1 Flavitalea sp. | reverse complement strand
GCAACAACCCATGCAATTTTGCCAGCCTCATGTACCTGAATCTTACACCCTGCCTGGATACAAAATTTCATACGCGTAATCGTTTTGGTTAATTATGAAAAGTAGTCGATTAATATTTCCGAATTGACTCTTAAATCTGTCAGTTTATTAACATTGTTCCGGAGTGGTTCAACATGGATATTTTCAACGATGATCTCAAAGCCTTACCGCTCCTGAAATCGTTTTCATTTCCATTTCGATAAATAATGATGTGAAGGCTGAAAAAGACACAATCGGGAAGCAGGTGAGATTGTTCTTAAATACATACAGCTAGTTAGGGACATGGCAATCGGTTTTTAATACATGACAAAATAGGTAGCTCAAACTTGATGAAAAAATCTGGAATCGTTTTCATAAGTTAACAAAATATTTACGAAAACGTTTGAGGTAAAACACTTAGAATCTGATTAAAAACATGATTATCGAAGTTGATCAAAGCATGTGGAACAGACCGACAATCTCTTCGCCAGGCTGTTGATATATCTCATACGAGAATTTGCTCCAAAAGGTTTCACGAGATCGACAGGCCGCGTCCATGAATTATTTTTCGGATTTAATAAACCCGATTTGACAACTTAATATTCAGACACGACAACCAGATGGAATGCTGCATAATTCGGATGGAAATATTGTTGCGACAAATGATTTACAAGAAAATACAAACTATTTCGTTTTCGTGGTTACCCTGGCCGGTTGCAATTGTTGTTCCCCCGGAGGCTCGTTGCTATAAATAATGTATTCCGTGGAATTTATTTCAAAATTCTCCTTTGGATTCAACACCTTTACCCGCACAGTATGCTTGCCGTCAGGCAAAAGGTAGTTCCAAAACAATTCATGGCGCCTGGTTGTAAAATTCGCCGGGAAGCGGGCTGTTTCTTTTTTTTCTCCATCTATGTACAGTTCGGCTTGGAAAGTATGTTCATCTTCGCTCTTTGTGAGCTTCCTTGCTTCGCCTTTCAACGCGAACCCTATACCTTCAAATTCAAATTTCACTTCGCTGAAATTTTTGTGATAGAAACCTTTTTTTTCAATTGGATACATCCCTTCGAAACTCTGTTCATACTTGACGGGCTTGCATGTCTGGATCGGAATGACGACTTTGTCGTCAGTAATGTTCCCTCCGTTACGTTTGATGATCTCGATTGCATGTCCAAATCCAATCTCGTAGACCTTATTCAATGAAATAGTGGTGTATTTGAAATTAATATCTTCTGCCTCTTTCAAGCCCATTTTCCAGTATGCCGGTATTTTATTATATCCGAGAACAGTTCCAAGTATCCCTCCCGCAGATGAAGGATTGCAATCTGCATCCTGCCCAGCACGCGTAGTAACGTCCATTGTTTTTGAAAAGTCTCCGTTTCCATATAACAACCCTAAAACCACATAGGCACTATTTATCGTAGCATCAATGTCGAACGGACTAAACACACCATCGGGGCATGCAATATCCGATGCCCATTTTTTCTGTATTTGTAACCAGGTCTGGTGCCAGTCTGCCGGATATTGTTTTTGCCATTTTATGACATCGCTAATACATTGATAAAACTTTGTGTTGTGAGGAATGGTCTTCAGTGCCTCGTTAACAATGTAAGGAATGTCGTTAGAAGTAAATGCGAGGCTATACATCGCTCCTATGAATACGCCTCCATACCAACCATCTCCATAATTCATGATATGGCCGATCTTGTCGCTGATCTGTGACGCGGTATTCGGCAGTCCTGGACTCATGAGCCCGGCAAAATCCGCTTCAATTTGATAATCTATGTCATCAGCGTGTGGGTTGTTCTTCCAGTGGCCTGATAGCGGTGCTTTGATACCATTTAAGATATTATAACGTGCTGCCTGGTTTGCATGCCAAAGCATGTACCCGGCATTGGCAAAGGCGTTGGCGAAAGAATCAACCGGCGCATCTAATCCGTATTTCTCAAATACGTCAACAAACGTAAGATCCATATAGAGATCGTCATACAGTCCAGGGTTTTCAAGCATCGTTTTTTTGAGGTATCCATCATACCAAACTAATGGCTGATATTCCTGGATAAAGCTTCCGGAAAAACGAAACTCATATGGTCCACCAAAGGTGACGCCGATCGTTTGCCCCGCCCAGCCGCCCATGATCTTATCTTTCAATTCGTTTTTGGTAAGCGTGATTTTCTTTTGAGCAAACCCACACAGGCTGCATGTAATTAGTAGAACAGAGAGATAATTTTTCATGATGCATTTTTTAGAATCCGAATTCAGAATAAGCAATTAGAACACGAAACTCAGGACTCACAATTCCCGGCTTTCAACTCCCAGCTCACTTGCGCTGTGCCCCTAAATAATTCACAACATCGGCCAGGTCTTGTTGTGATAATCCGTTGTTCACCGGGTCAGGCATCAGGCTTTTTTCCTGCCTTTGTTTCGAACTGATGTTTGCTTTCTGAATAATGTGATTCTGTCCGAGTATATCCTTGATCACAATTGTTTGCTTATTATCTGAAATCAGAAAACCATATAGTGATTGACCATCTTTTGTATTTACAATCCATGGCTCATATCCAAAAACAATCGCAGCACTTGGATTTATAATGGCATCCAGTAATTCGCTTTTATTGAATTTCGTTGCGATGCCGGTTAGATCAGGTCCAATCGCTTTGCCCTGGTTTCCGAGTTTATGGCAATTTGAACAATTAGTGATAAATACAGTTCCGCCCTTTTTACTATCTGCAGGTAGAGCCGAAATGTTCTGTATCGAGAATGGTTTCCCCGCGCCGGGTCTTGCAAAATATTCACTTGCCTGTACGCGTATTGTGACGTCGGGATTCAGGAATATTTTCTCGGCAACCAAAGGCATTAATAATTCGGGGATTTTATTTTCTGCGGCAAGGCCTATTAGCAATTGTCCACCCACAGAATCTCTCGCCATTTCCTGCATCCGCCACTTTCTTTCATTGAAAGACTGGTGTTCATCAAGCATGATCTGCCTCTTGACTTTCATCTGGCTCAATTTTCTTTGATAGGCTGTATTAAAATGTATGGTTTTCCAATCATACAGTTGATGCCAATCATTACTTTGACGGAAGGAAATCCAGTATGCAGCCTGGTCAGCGACATCCGGCACTTTTTGCTTCGACAGATCAATCATCGCCATTACGGCTGACTTATGTTTGATAAAGGCCAAGGCAGTAATTGCCGCCTCGCGGTCTGTAGTGGCAAGTAAAGAATCGGTTGCTCTTGAAACGAGATCATGGATCACGACAGAGGGGTGTAAGCGCCAGGCAAAATGAGCCATCTGCTTATTCCATCTCGCCGCGGGTTTACCTTCGCTGAATATCGCTCGAATGTCAGGAAAAATGTCAGACTCATGTCCTTCGAGTGCAGACCCGAGGGTTTCAAGATACCACCGGTCATCACCGTTATAATGTTTAATCAATTCTAACAGTACTTGTTTTGTTTTGGTGTAAGGAAGATCCCGAAGAGAAATAGCGACCTCTCTCCTAACAAAACCTGATGTATCGCCTGACATTCTTTGAGCATAAGGAATTATATCCGCCACAGTCTGCCTAAGCGCCCTGTAAGCTGTTGCTCTTTGCAGTTCATCAGTATCATCCAATAGTTTTTCCACGATCAATTTGCCTTTCTCACCTAATTGAGAAAGTAACCAAATTGCTCTTGCCCGGATATAAGGATTATCATCATTCATCAATGAAGCCACTGAGTCAATCACTGCCTCACCTTGCTGCCTTAATTTTTCAAACCCGAGATTGCGCACATTGATTGCCGGATTTTTCAATGCTAACAATTGTCCTGATAGGGTGTTTAGATCAATTATCGGAACCGTTAACTTTTTATTTTTTGGAGTGATCCTGTAGATTCTTCCATAACCGATGGTATCCCTGATCTGATGCCCACCTACAACAGGATCGTACCAGTCGGCAACATAGATCGCTCCGTCAGATCCGATTGTTACATCGCTGGGGCGAAACCATTTTTCTTTTTTACTGTTTTGCGCGCTGTCGTTCCATACATAACCGGCATTATCATCCGAAATGGAGCTGATAAAGTTTTTTCGCATACCGAGATCATAGCCTGAATTCCGAATAGAAGGATGATAACCAAAGATGATATTTCTACCGGCATCGGCACTTAATAGCAATCCACGATATTTTTTTCCCAGAGCATCGCCTTCATTGAGGACAATTCCTGTTGGTGCACCTGCTCCAGAACGATCACCTGCAGGCATCACACCCGGATCATCCTGGTGCCAATGCGCCGCAAAAACGTCCTGGCCGGGCCGTTGGTCGGCTTGCCAATACCGGGTTCCATCCGAACTAAAATATCCTGCATTGCCTCCTTCCATCAACCAGGATGTTCTGCATGTGACAACCTGGTCGTCATTATCGTTTTGCCAGAGATTACCGTATGAATCTGGTATCACTTCATAGGAATTCCGAAAATTGTGAGCCAGCACCTTTAAACCTGTGCCGTCTGGATTTATTCGTAGGGCAAGTCCACCCACCCACACCTTACCATCGTCGCTTTTCTGATTACCCTGGTTAGTTTTATTATAAGGCGAACCACCTGTATAAATACTACCCGCACGAAGCGTCCATCCAGCTTTATCCGTTACGTGATGAGGACCTGCGTTACCTGTATTAAAATACCAGTTTCCATCCGGCCCTGCGTAGATAGCGTGTAAGGAATGGTCGTGATCCTTGCCGCCGAAGCCGGTTAGAAAGATTTCTTTTTTATCGGGAATATCATCGGCATTGTTGTCAGTATAAACGATCAAATTTGGTGAGCATGAAACGATCACTTTATTACCAATTATGGCGATGCCTAATGGAGAAACGAGATCGTTATCCTGCACAAACATCTTTGATTTGTCTGCGCTTCCATCACCATCTGTATCTTCGAGAATCATCACCCGGTCACCTTGCTGATGGTGATAAAATTTTGAAGAATCATTGTTGTAATTGCGGTAGTTTACGGCTTCAGTAATCCATATTCTGCCTTTTACGTCCACATCCATGTTTGTGGGATTGTAAAACATAGGCGATTCAGCCCATAAGGTTGCTTCAAGATCATCTGGAATGTATAGGTCCAGGCTTTTGGATACGCTATCGTTCGATGATGCCTTTTGTTCATGCTTCGATGATTGCTTACACCCAGCACAAATAATTAGTAGGAATACAAATGATGAAGTAAGGTGTGCTTGCAAAAAAAATTTCATAATGGCTGGCTGTTTACCACCTGCGTCCCAAATTAAGCATTTCCATTACATGATGGCCGCCACAATAAAAAAGGTCGTCTATATAACACTACAAGTCTATGGCAGATTGCAAGATATCAACATTAGCCACAAAGGCACAAAGGGATGAAGATTGCGTTTTTTTTTGTGCATTTGTGCCTTTCTTGGAAAGTCTTTGACGAATGACTCCTACTCTACTGCTGTTTTTAACTGAATATACTTTTGAAGGCTTTTCAGGTTATGGCCTTTTTCTTTCATAGAAGAAATAAATGCCGGCGTGGTGCCCGTAGCTTTCGCTGCAGATACATCTTCGACTGAAATGTCTTCGTAGCCCAATGCCTTGTACTCTTTGATGAGGGCCGGTGTGATATTCTGCGCTTTTAGTGCAACAGCATTCTCAATCGAAATGTTTTTGTAACCAATATCCCGAAAGCCCTGTACAAATTCGGGAGTAATTGCCATTGCTTTCAATGGTATCGCATCCGAATAAGAAATATTATTCCAGCCAACTGTCGCAAAGCTTTTGAGATATTCAGGTGTAATATTTTGTGCTTTGATAGCTATCAGGTCAGACACGGAGATATCCTTGTACCCGCTGGCTTGAAGGTTCTTAATGTATTCAGCTGTGATTCCCTGGGCCTTCATGGCAACAAGGTCGCTATTTGAAACATCTTTCAAACCAGTGGCTGAAATTGATTTCATATATGCAGGATCAATATCCATTGCCTTGAACGATACGATCTCATCCGGAGAATCATTGTCAATTGGGTCGGGCTTACCCTCTTTTTTCGCAGCATCTCTCATGTCGGCAATATACTTGCCGTTAATTCCCTGGGCTTTAAAGGTTACTAATTGATTGGGTGATATGTTCGAGAAACCTGCTTTGCGTATTTCCTGTACATAATCGCTATCAACTCCAAGCGCTTTTAATGAGATCAGTTCGTGGACGCCTAAACCTGACAAGCCGCTTTTCTTCAAAGATTCAATATAGGGCCCGTCAACTTTCAATGCAGCAAGCGGTAACAGTTCATTCTTTCCTAATCCAGCATATCCCTTTTCCTTCAGCATCCGGACATATGTTCTTTGAACATTCACAATAAAATACGCCATCATATCTTTTTCATCGGTGTCATCAACGCCTTCTGTATGCAAAAAGTCGGCAAAGCTTTTATCGCCAGTGAATTTGTAACGGCCCATGCCCTCGTTTCCTTCAAATCTGCCCGTAAAATTCATAGCGCCTGCGTCACGGATTACTGAAAAGCTGGGGGACTTTTCCCTTGGAAGATCCTTCAACTCACTCAATAGAAAAGTAGTGCTGTTGTTGTTATGATCGTCCTCGTCATTCTTAAACTGAATTGACACTTTATCTTCCTTGATAGTGGCAAACCAGGCGCCTTCGGTCGGCATGCCAGACGATTTTTTCACTTCTTGCGGTTTGTCTTTTTTTGATGCATTATTTGACTGACCAACAGCCATCGGTTCATTTAAAATGCAAACAAGCAGTACAAGCAAAGGAAAAAGGAAAAAATATTTCCATGCTGTATGTACATTGGATCGTTTTGTATTCATCATGACTAATCTTTTTTTAAGAAGTGACTGATTGTAATTTGTAGTAAGGCTAAGCGGAAAATGAGGTGCTGAAACTTTTAGGAGGCTCATCTGGTAACTTGTTCTTTCAACGTCGGGATTGTGCAACAATTGATCATCAGTAAGAAATTCGAGGTTACTCTCCAGTTCTTTCCTGTATAACCAGGCGAATGGGTTAAACCATTGAAAAACCAGGATAATCTCAGCCAGTACAATATCGAGCGTATGTCCCTGCTCGATATGTATCTTTTCATGCAGGAGAATCTGGTTATATGTCTCCCAATCATACTTTTCTGGATTGATAAAAATGTTATTGCCGAACGAACAGGGTGCTTTATCACCGGCCAGTTCTACAATTCGAAATTTTCCATCCGTAATCACAGGCCTCGAATAAGCCTTGTAATAGAGGCTAATAATTTGCAACAGGAAATTAAATGCAAAAGCTGCTACACCAAACCAATAGAGCAAAACCAGCCAACGCGTTGCCTGTTGAATAGTTGTCTTCGGTGCTCCGTTGTCAGTTATCACTCCCTTCGATGCCTGCTTTTCGTCCGGAATTGCAAGGGCAGAATACAACGAAAAGTCGGCGTTTTCAATAACAGAATTCCTTTCACTTTTTCTCAACGACCATTGTTGTGGAACGCGCAGCATAGGCAGCGCGAAAGAAACTATGAGACACCCCAGCAGGATGAATCGATTCAGTTTGTAAAAAGTTTCCTTGTGCAAGAGTAGTTTGTAAAAAACCAGGCAACCAGCGAGGATCAGCCCTGCATGCAGAATATAAGGCATCATTTCTTTTTGGATTTGATGATATTTAAAATTTCAGACAATTCATCGTCGCTGAGATTTTGCTCCTTTGCAAAAAATGCCAGCATGCGGGGATAGGAGTTGTTGAAATACTTGCTGACAATGTCTTTCATGGCGTGTTTCTGGTAATCGTCGCGACTGATTACCGGAAAATATTGATGCATATTGCCAACAGTTTCGTGATCTAGAAATCCCTTTTCTTCCAGGATCTTTACGATCGTTGCAACACTATTATAGTGTGGCTTCGGATCTGGAAGTAACGGAATGATATCCCGGATAAAAGCTTTTTTCAAGTCCCAGAATACCTGCATGATTTGTTCTTCCCTTGTTGCCAGCTTTAGCATACTAAATCTTTATAAGGCAAACGTACTCCTAATTTATTAGTAGTACAACTAATTTGTTAGTAAGTTGTCGTTTTCCCTATTTGAATGGTCGATTAATAGTGAGTAATGGTAAATAAATCTCAAGGGCTCGCACATCGACTCGAATATCTCCCCCTTTGCGCCTTAGCGTCTTTTGCGCGAACCTTCATTGACAAAGCTCCAAAAAAGGATCTATTTATCGGTATTTATGATATCTTTTGGTCAGAAAACAACAAGCACAGCTAACGAAAGTTTATAAACCAATCAAAATAGATTGCTCTATCTGAAAGCCTGGCTCGTAATAGTAATAAACATCCAAACCAAAATGTATACAATGGAAATTAAGAAAAGTACTCAACCCTCCCGGAGGGACTTTATCAAAAATTCTTCTTTAGTCACCGCCGGCTTTTTTATTGTACCGCGGCATGTGCTCGGCCGAGGCTTCGTTGCTCCGAGTGATAAATTAAATATTGGGGGTATCGGTGTCGGCGGAAAAGGTGAAAGCGATCTTGCAGGGTTTGTAAAAAGCCCCAATGCAAATGTGATCGCTTTATGTGACGTTGATGACCGGCAGGCTGTCAAGTCCCGCGCCAGTTTTCCAAATGCAAAATATTACAAGGATTTCCGGGAGATGTTGGAAAAGGAACGAAAAAATATTGATGCCGTTTCTGTGTCCACTCCCGATCATACACATGCGGTCGCGGCGCTTGCGGCCATGCAATTGCGGAAGCACGTATATGTGCAAAAGCCATTGACACATGATATTTATGAAGCGCGCATGTTGACTAAAGCCGCATCGAAATATAAGGTCGTAACGCAGATGGGTAACCAGGGAGCTTCGGGGAACGGCGTTCGCACAATGATCGAATGGTATAAGGCCGGACTTATTGGGGAAGCAGTGGACATCTATTGCTGGACCAACCGTCCCATATGGCCGCAGGGCTTTGGAAAGCCAACTACCGCAGACGATATTCCGGCTGAACTCGACTGGAGGCTATGGTTAGGTCCAAACGAATTCGAAGAATACCATAAAGAATATGTTCCATTTAACTGGAGAGGGTATCATTCCTTCGGAACCGGTGCATTGGGTGACATGGGTTGTCACATTATCGACCCTGCATTTAAAACGGTTGGTCTTGGATATCCTTCAGAAGTAGAATGCAGCGTTGCTAATCTTTACGAGAAGATGGGGACCGCATCGTATCATCCCGAAAGCTTTCCGGCAGCATCAACCCTTAAATTAAAATTTCCGGGGAAGAACGGAAAGAAGGACGTAATGCTTCATTGGATGGACGGAGGAATTATGCCTGATCGACCTGAAGAACTTTCTCCTGAAGAGAAGATGGGAGACAATGGCGGAGGAGCAATCATTGTCGGTACCAAAGGAAAAATGATGTGCAGCACATACGGTAACAATCCACAGTTGCTACCTACTGCACGCACAAGCCAAAATATTTTGCCCGAAACGATTGCACGTGTACCCGAGGGACATTATATACAATGGGTGAATGCCTGTATAGCTGGTTATGGCAAAAAAGAACTTAGTTCTTCGTTTGATTATGCAGGACCTCTAACAGAAACTATTTTGATGGGAAATCTTGCCTTACGTGCCTGGAACGTGAAGGACGAAAAAGGGGTATTTACCGGAAGAAAGAAATTATTATGGGATGCGGAGAACATGAAGATCACAAACTTTGATGAAGCGAATCAATATGTGAAAAGAGAATACAAAAACAATTATTCATTGGCTGCCTTCTAATATGCATGACACCTCGGTGTCCTCTATGACATTGGAAAACAGATTGAAACATAGCAAGGAAACAAGCGAGTAATAAATCAAAACTTCATGGCTCATCAGTCTAACCGCAGAAAGTTTATCAGGCAGCTGGGAGTCGGCAGCCTGGGAGCGACCATCATGCCGGCACAATTGCTTACCGATGAAAAAGAAAAATTTTCTGATGATAAGCAAACAGATGAATTCATACCGGCACCTGCAAAACGTGTATATAATCAGTCATACGCCGGAGAATATTTAAACCGGGTTGCCTTTCCGATCGGTGGAATGGGTGCCGGAATGTTTTGTTTAGAAGGCGGCGGCGCAATTTCGCATATGTCTGTCCGGCATAAGCCGGAGGTTTTCAATGAGCCGGGATTATTTGGCGCTATTTATGTCAAGGGAATAAAAAACGGCGCAAAGATTGCAGAAGGTCCTGTTCCTGATTGGAAAAAGTTTGGACAACCCGGAGCTGGCAATGGTTCGGGCGGTGCGATTACTGGTTTGCCTCATTTCCAACAGGTGGTGTTTAAAGCAAGGTTTCCGTTTGCTACTATCGATTTCACGGATTCAGACTTCCCAATAAAATTGCAGATTACTGGATGGAGTCCATTTATTCCAACCGATGAAGACAATTCAGGTTTGCCAGTGGGCGCACTGGAATACAGTTTCGCCAATACCGGACAATCGGCTGCTGAGATCGTGTTTTCTTACAATTCAAAAAATTTTCTTCGTGTTGACGGTGGGAAGTCTGCTATCAGGAAATTCAACAATGGATTTATTCTGTCCGAAGAAGGAACGAAAGAAAAACCATTTCTTAAAGCCGATTTTGCGATATATACCGACCAAAGTGAAACTCTGGTTGATCATTCATGGTTTCGTGGTGGATGGTGGGATCCGTTAACCATGGCGTGGAATAAGATAAGGAGTGGCGACATTACCACAGTGGAGCCTGTTGAATCTGGCGCTCCAGGTGCGTCGCTGTACGTACCCTTCAAATTGGCCGCAGGTGAGAAAAAAGTCATCAAGGTTTATCTAGCCTGGTACATTGCGGAATCGGATCAGAAGCACGGAAAAGAAGGAGAAAAAAAAGAAGCATGCGATCCTGAATCCGGTTGTTGTTCATCGCCATCACAAATTGGATTAGCTGGCTATGATAGCGATTTTGATGCTCCTTTTTACAAACCCTGGTATGCCAGCAAATTCAAATCAGTAGAAGAAATCAGCAATTATTGGAAGGACCAGTATAACGTTCTCCATAAAAATTCAACGCTTTTCAAAAATTCATTTTATGCAAGTACGCTTCCGCCTGAAGTCATGGAAGCGATTGCATGCAATCTCACTATTCTGAAATCACCTACTGTTCTTCGCCAGTATGATGGACGATTGTGGAGCTTCGAAGGTTGTGATGATAACTGGGGCTGTTGTCATGGTTCGTGTACGCATGTTTGGAATTATGCGCAGGCCATCCCGCATTTGTTTCCAGCAATGGAAAGGAGTTTGCGTAACACCGAATTTTGTGAAAGTCAGAATAAAGAAGGTCACCAGAATTTCCGTGCTACTCTTCCTATCAAACCTGCCGATCATGGCTTCCATCCTGCAGCTGACGGACAAATGGGAGGCATTATGAAAGTATATCGTGAATGGCGAATTAGTGGCGACAATGAATGGTTGAGAAAGATTTTTCCGATGGTAAAGTCCAGCATTGATTATTGTATCCGAACCTGGGATCCGTACGAAAAAGGAATTATTGAAGAGCCCCATCACAACACCTATGACATTGAGTTTTGGGGCCCTGATGGGATGCATTCATCTTTCTACCTCGGAGCATTATCAGCGATTATTTCTATGAGCCGACACCTTGGTAAGGATGTTTCCAAATATGAAGCAATCTTAGGCAAGGGTAAATCATATACAGAAACTGCCCTGTTTGATGGCGAGTACTTCATTCAGAAGATTCAGTACACGGGCCTGAAGGCAAAAAACCCGATCGAAGCATCTGTTATTTCAATGGGCGGAAATTACTCTGACGAAGCAAAGAAGCTGCTCGAAAAGGAAGGCCCAAAATATCAATACGGTTCGGGTTGTTTGTCCGATGGTATACTCGGTGCCTGGATAGCAAGAATGTGCGGACTGAACGATCCGGTCGATTCAAAAAAAATCAAAAGCCACCTGTTAGCTGTTCATAAGTATAATTTAAAACAGAACCTGATCGATCATGCGAATCCTCAACGGCCATCTTATGCTTTGGGAGATGAAGGAGGATTATTACTATGTTCCTGGCCGAAAGGTGGTAAGCTCTCCCTCCCATTTGTATACAGCGATGAAGTATGGACAGGCATCGAGCACCAGGTAGCCGCTCACCTGATGTTGATGGGAAATGTCAAGGAAGGCTTAGACATCGTACGGGCCAGTCGAAACCGTTATGACGGACGTGTCCGCAATCCATTCAATGAGTATGAGTGTGGACATTGGTATGCACGTGCACTGGCAAGCTATGGATACCTTCAATGTCTTACCGGAATTCGGTATGACGCAATTGATCAAACGCTGTATGTTGATTCGAAGATCGGCGACTTTGTTTCTTTTATATCGATTGCTACTGGCTTTGGAACGGTTACTTATAAAGCGGGCAAAGCAACTGTGAATGCTGTGTACGGTAAGATAGTGGTGAAGAAGACCGTAGTGGCCTAAGAAATAAGGAGGGCTTTTGATGTTCTTTTTACCTGGAAGTAATTAAGGAGGTAAAGAGAAATATCTTCAATTCACCCTCAACTTAGCGAGTCCGAAGAGAACTCAAAATTGCAAAGGTTTACAAGGAGAGTAAAAGCACAATCTCTTACTCTCTTAGCCTCAACCTCTTTCCTCTTAGCCAATCCTATGCGTAGGCCTCGGATAACCCGGCTGGAAAGCAGCTTTCTTCTCGATAATGATTTCCGAGCCGGTCTGATTACGGATTTGCTGTAAAATGTCAGAAACCAATTTTTCAAGTTTGATGGCTTCAGTCTGTATTCTTGCATTCATCAATATCAAAATCTCGTTGACCCGGGTATCTATCAATAAGATCTCTTTTGAAATACCATCGAGTGTAGTGAAGCTGATCTTATATTTTTTCACTCCATCATCGAGTAAAAACTTCAAATGGGCAATCGGGTTTTTTGTCTGCTTAATCTCTGAATAAACGGCATGTATAAATTTAAGGGCAACTGAATGCGCAGAATAATCTTTTGTTTCAATTTTAATCTTTTGATCGAGCCATCCGAGTATAGCTTCTCCTTTTGCGTATAAGTCGTAATCTATCTCCAGAGATTTCCGTTCGTTTTGCAGTTGGAACCGATTTAGCTGCAATATCCAGTTACGCACGCAATTTTCATCAAGCGAATTCTGGTAAAGCACCATCTTTCCGGAATACTCGGTTTCAATCTGTTCATTCACGGTTTTCAGTTCAGCTTCATTCAGCAGATCCACTTTATTTACGATCAATACATCTCCTTCTTCCAATTGCTTTTTGTATATGTAGCGGACATCCTCATCAAGAAAAGATGCATTGCCAGTGATGAGTGAATGTAACAGTTGTGCATCTGCAAAAACAGATATTACGACTGTGATTTCGGGATGGAATTTTGCGAGTGGCTTTGCTATTGTTGCAACAAGGTCGGCACATGACCCCACGGATTCGGCGAAAATGATTTCCGGTTTGTCAACCGACCGCAGGGAATCGATCGCTTGCACGAACTGGTTATAGTTGCAGCAGAAGCATCCATTGGTTACTTCTTCCGCATTAACTCCTGCGGTTTTTATGAATTGCGTATCAACAAGTTCATCCCCCTGATCGTTAGTTATTACCGCTACGCGTTTCACATGTTTGAGGAAGGAGGTCGCGGCTCGGTGAATGGCTGTTGTTTTTCCGCTTCCCAAAAAACCGCCAACCAGGAATAATTTCATAATATCAAAATTGAACTTATTTTTTCTTATGACTCAAGAACCAGTTCATGAGAGAATCCTGGTACTCTCCCATATAATTATGACCGACGCCTTTTACTTCAGTCCACCACAGTTCATTCCCCTGTTTTAAAAATGCATCTTTCAGCAACCTGTTTCGCACCGTAAGTTGCTTTTCCTGTTCACCCCAAGTCATCCAGACAGGTATGCCTTTCAATTTCACAACATCTTCGAACGTTGAGTCCTTGAAAGCAGCAGAATACATGCCAATTGCTGTCCACCGGCGCCGCGGACTTTTGTGAAAGCCGATAGGTGCCTCCTCCACCCATTGAAAAGCCATATAGGTACTGGCGCCCGGAATCTGTTTTGAAATTCTTATCGACATCGGCTATACATTCCCAGATATCTGTTTCTGCTCTGTCTCGATAGCCTTTATCACCACGCCCCCAGGGAAGAATGAAAATTCCTTCTTTTCTATCTGCCTGGACAGTAACGCCCGCAATTTCAGGTTGAAGGGGCTGATATACCATCTCGCGAGGATTATTATTTTCACCGCCCTCACTCCCATGCAATTCTACGAACAATGGATATTTCTTATCACCATAATTTTTCGGCAGAAACAGCCAGTAATAACTATTCTTATGATCGGTTGGCGAAGTAAAAGCCATCATTAATGGTCGCGGCTTAAAAAGATAGGTCTGCCATAAATGGCCTTCACCTTTTAGGAACTGCAGTACTTTGTTTGCATCCTGATGGTTTTTTTCTGTGAAGGCATAGCCATTAGTTTTATCCTGTGTCATCAACAGTAAGGACTTAAAATGTCTTTTCATTAAAGGAAACTTCTCCTGGGCAATTAATTTCTGCAAGTAATGGACAAGAGCAGAAGAATCGTTTGCATGATTTATAGAATTGAGATGCACTGTTATTTTTTTATCCGTATACGAAGAAGCGATAACGAAGATCAGTGTAAATGCAAGCAGAATTTTCATAAGAATCTGAATGAAAGATAAACATGACTGTTTATCGAATAAATGAATTATTTTCCGATTGTGCATCCTTGTCCGACATGGTGATGCGGTAATCGCAAAAAATGAACACCGGGGATACTGATTAGGGAGCTAGAAAAAATATTGCCACGAATTCCAGCGTCTTGCAGGGTATGATTTATGGAGACAACATCCAATCAGGAAGTCTTGCCAGGAATTAATTCGTGATAATTCGTGTAATTCGTGGCGAACGAAACAAAGGGATCTTTTTGTTGTATAGAAATTACACGGATTAATCCACGCAATCAGCTGCAAGATATCCTAAGTTGTGTATGGAAATCATCTTTGTGAAGACGCTGGAATTCGTGGCAAAAAAATAATCTTTTCAATGTTCAATTATGATTAGACAATTGTTAAGCCTTTGTGTCTTGTTATTACTCGCTGGATGTATTTTGGGACAGCTCAAGGTAAGTGATAACAAGCGATTCCTGGTAACCGCAGATGGTAAGCCGTTTTTCTGGCTTGGCGATACGGCATGGGAATTATTTCATCGCCTTACACGCGAAGAAGCAGAAAAGTATTTGAAGAACCGTGCCGATAAAGGCTTTACGGTAATTCAGGCCGTGGCTCTTGCGGAAATGGATGGACTGCATGATCCTAACCCCTATGGAGAGCTGCCGCTGGAAAATGATGATCCTACGAAACCGATAGAGGCTTATTTCCAACATGTCGACTTTATCATCGACAAGGCCGCGGAGTTGGGATTATACATTGGGTTGTTGCCAACCTGGGGAGATAAAGTGTTTAAGGATCGCTGGGGAATAGGACCAGAAATTTTTAATGCGGATAATGCAAAGGTTTATGGACGATGGATCGGTAACAGGTACAAAAATAAAAAGAACGTCATCTGGATCATGGGTGGTGACCGAAACCCCGATGAAAAAGGAGTTAGCATCTGGAGAGCAATGGCCGCCGGGATTGTCGAAGGCGTAGGTGGGGAGGATAAGGCCTTGATGACATTTCATCCCCAACCAAATGGTTTACAGGATGGCGGCTCCTCAAAATGGTTTCACAATGATGAGTGGCTCGACTTTAATATGTTTCAAACAGGACATTGCCGCGAAAATAATGTGTGGGAACGCATTCAGGTTGTGTATAATCGTACCCCCGTTAAACCGGTGTTGGACGGTGAAACACTATACGAGGATCACCCCGTTTGTTTCAATGCAAAAGACCTTGGCATTTCAAGCGCGTACGATATTCGCAAACACGCTTATCTCGATGTTTTTGCAGGAGCCTTTGGTCATACCTATGGATGTCATGATATCTGGCAGATGTATGCGCCAAATCGTACGCCAATCAACGGTCCACATTTTCCCTGGTACGTTGCATTGGATCTCCCTGGCGCAAGCCAGATGAAATTTTTAAGAAGACTGATTGAATCAAGACCGATGCTCGATCGCATACCCGATCAAACACTCATAAAGGATGGCATGGGAGCAAACGACCGGATCCAGTCGACAAGAGGTAGGGATTACATTTTCATTTACACGGCGCAGGGAAAACCCGTAACCGTAAATCTCGGAAAGATTTCAGGCCGGGAAATAACCGCATTTTGGTACAATCCAAAGAATGGTGAAACAAAAGACGACAGTCGCTTTCAAAATTCAGGACAAAAAACATTTACGCCTCCAGGTTCAGGGTATGGACATGACTGGGTGCTGGTGATAGATGACGCAGCAAAGAATTATGAAAAACCAAAGTAACAATGAAGCACATGCAGTGACAAAAGTCTTTTGCAAAATACTTCCTTGAAATGAACGTCACTACCATCCATATTCCATTTGATGAAGATTTGCTGCCTGCTAGAAATCTGCGATCTGGCAGATGGACTTGCATGTATGAACATGGGAGGCTTCGCTATATTAAATATGTTGAAATCGAATTGATCCGGATGGTATATTTTGCCGTGAGGGATAAATATTGGAACACTCCATCGTACACGATAGAAAATGAATCGATAGAAGCACATAACAACGGCTTCACGATCTTATATACCGCATTACATACTCTTGACGAGATTTCTTACCGTTCGAACGTATCCATAATTGCGTCGGGTGATACGATAACGTTTTTTGTCAAGGGAGAAGCCCTAAGTACTTTTCAACGCAACCGCATCGGCATCTGCGTGCTCCATCCAATAAACGAATGCAGGGGAAAAGATGTAGTTATTGAGAAACCTGATGGAACTGAATACCGGTCCTCGTTCCCCGATCTCATTAGCCCCCATCAGCCATTTAAAGAAATAAAAAAGATGCATTGCACAATAGGCAATGGCATCAGCGTGGATATTAACTTTGAAGGTGACGTTTTTGAAACGGAAGATCAAAGAAACTGGGCGGACAGTTCATATAAAACATATTCGACTCCATTGGATATTTCAATCCCTGTGAATATAACTGAAGGAACTACGCTTGAGCAAAAGATTGAATTCAAATTCACTTTTGAAAACGCGAAGAATGAGTTAGGAAAAGCAACAAACCAAAGAAAGATTCCTTTTCCAAAAATTGGTTACGGTATCGGTAATAACGACCACTTAAACGAGGAGGAAATTAAATTACTCGGACAAATACCTTTCGATCATTATCGGGTTGAACTTTTCCTTTCAAATCCTGGCTGGGAAGAGATTCTGGAGATACGATTGCGGGAAGCAATACAACTGAAGACCAAACTTGAATTGATACTCTTTTTTACGGAGGAGTTTCATGATCAATTGAACCATTTTATTAATTCAATCAAAGAACACAGTCCACAGGTTTGTAGCATACTGATTTTACAGGTGGGGCACTCCGTTACACCGCGCGCAATTTTGGAGACGGTGTTTCCAGCAATTAAGAAATATTATGCGAATATTGAAGTGGGCTATGGTACAGATGGTTTTTTCGCTGATCTGAACCGTAACCGGCCTGTTGATAGTCACTTTGATTTCCTCAGTTTCCCGCTCACTCCGCAGGTCCATGCATCTGATACCCGTTCCCTGATAGACAACCTGGAAAGACAAAAAGATCTTATTCAAACTGCCCGGTCATTTGCACAAGGAAAAAAAATTAACGTATCGCCCATCACCTTTAAGATGCGGTCTTCATCGACAGGTCAAGATGGGAAGCCGATTGATTTGGATACGCGCCAACATCAGTCTTTCGGTGCTTTGTGGACCTTAAATAGCATTAAAAATCTCAGCGAGGCCGATCGGCTGACATTCTTCCAGGTGAAGGGATACAGGGGAATTCTTGGTGACAACAATTTCGCCAGGTGGCCTCCAACATTTCAACAGCTTAAAACAATTAAAGAGTTTTCTCCGAAGTGGATCATTATCCTGGAAGATGAACCAGGTAAAATCGTGATGGAGAATGAAAACGGAGACAGACTTGAGTTCGACATTGAAGCCCTGGATGTAATCGTAAGTGTTCAACTGGCAAGTAAAAATTGAATGACAGAAATCAAAGCTCACTTGTAAAGCGATAATTGCCGGACCCAATATTGACAACTCCATATCCATTCACATATCGTAAAGAAAAAGATGGATCGAGCGCTCTGCCATCCTCAAGAATCTTTCCATTTTCCTTACACGGAATCCAAACCTCAGCCGTCGTATTCGCTGGAATTGAAACGTTAAGTACAAATTGGTCTTTGCTTTTTTTCCAATCGCTAGTGATTGGGCCTCTTACGGAATTGTAGCTCCCTTTTGCCCAGGTCAGGGTCTTGGATCTAAGGCTTCGTGATCGCTTTCTACATCTATCCAATCTATGGGGGGATGACAAGGATAGTCAGCTGAAAGTCCGTCCAGGTAAGGCAAAGAAGTCGAGGGCCTTAGTCACTATTCATTGTTTCATATAGCAATCAAAGCTCCTCTTTTCGGGAGCTTTGTAGTATGTATCTTAGCATGAAGGGTAGTAGTGACCTTCGAGGCTATCTGACAACTTTGCCCAAATTTTTTGCTTGATATTTGAAAGTTATCTTTTTGAAATTAAAATGCAGTCGATAAAGAGTTTCATCCTGACATTAACTATCGCAATTGGATGTTTTTCATGCAAGAGATCCTCTGCATTATTTGAAATGATACCATTCTCACAATCAGGTATCAACTTCAATAATGTAGTGATAGAAAGCGATTCTATCAATCCGCTCGATATGGAATACTTATATAACGGCGGAGGAGTTGCAATCGGAGATTTCAATAATGACAACAGACCGGATATCTATTTTACAGCAAGCCAAACTGAAAATAAACTGTATATAAATAAAGGCGACTTCGTGTTTGAAGACGTTTCCAAAGCAGCAAGAGTCACTGGTGAAGGCAGGTGGTGCAACGGGGCTGCGGTTGTTGACATTAACAATGATGGCCTGGATGATATTTATGTATGTGCTAGTATTAAGAACAACCCCGAGGAAAGAACAAACCTGCTTTACATTAACCAGGGAAATGATAACAGCGGAACTCCGCTTTTCAAAGAAATGGCCAGTCAATACAACCTGGCAGATACCGGTTTTTCAGTACAGGCTGCATTCTTAGACTATGACCGCGACGGAGACCTCGATGTTTATGTTGCCACAACCAGCCTTGCTCAAAGGAATAGCAGCAGGTTTGATCGCAATACGGATTTCCAGAAAGACAGAATGTCTGATAAATTGTATCGCAATGAAGGAAGCGATTCGCTCGGCCATCCCTTTTTTAAAGATGTCAGCAAGGAGGCCGGTATCCATGACCATGGCTATGCGCTCGGAATAGGCGTAGCCGACGTAAACAACGATGGATGGAAAGACATATACATCACTAATGATTTTTACAGTAATGATCTGCTCTATATAAATAATAGAAACGGGACATTTACGGATGAAGCTAAAACCTGCTTTAAACATACGTCGCAAAATGCAATGGGTAATGATATCGCTGATATTAACAACGACGGCCTGGAAGATATCATAGCTGTTGATATGAATCCGGAAGATAATTTCAGGAAGAAAAAGAACATGAGCCCTGGCAATTATTATGTATACCAGGCCATGATTGGGGGCAATTATGTAATGCAATACGTAAGAAATACGCTGCAATTAAATAACGGAAATGCTGTATTTGACAGCACTAACAGAGAGTTACCTTCCTTCAGCGACATATCTTTTTATGCAGGTGTGGCAGAAACAGATTGGAGCTGGAATCCTTCTCTCGCGGATTTTGATAATGATGGGTTCAAGGATCTGATTGTTACCAATGGTTATCCGAAGGATGTAACGGATCACGATTTTGTGGCGTTCAGAACCGAATCTTCGAATATTGCTCCGAAAGATTATTTATTATCCCAGATTCCACAGATCAAGATTCGCAACTATGCATTTCGAAATACAGGAAATATCCAATTTCAAAATGTGACTGCCGAGTGGGGACTTTCCAGTATGTCATTCTCCAATGGCGCTGCCTATGCAGATCTCGATGGAGATGGCGATCTTGATTATGTCATTAATAATATCAACGATGTCGCTTTCGTATATAAAAACAATCTTAAAAAATCTCCGGATAATAATTTTATCAATATAAAATTCGAAGGCAGTAGGGAAAATATCAATGGAATTGGCGCCGTTGCGAAGATTTATCATCAGAATAAAATGCAGGTTTTCGATAACACACCTTATCGCGGGTACCTGTCGTGCGTAAATTCCGATCTTCATTTTGGATTAGGAAAGATTGACCGGGTTGACTCTCTATTCATTCAATGGCCCGACGGTAAGCAGCAGGTAATTTCGAATGTTGAGGCCAACAAAACAGTTATTGTAAAATACGCAGACGCTCGGCCGATGACGCAGGATTCGATGCACAAGGACTCTTCTTTCTTTGCAGATATTACTTCAATAGCAGGTGTACATTACCGGCATGAAGAATTTGACTACATCGACTTTGACAGGCAAAAATTACTGCCGCGGCGATTTTCTCAATTCGGACCATCTATCGCTACCGGGGACATTGATGGCAACGGACTTGATGATATTTTCCTTGGAGCTTCGGGCGGAAATGATGCTCATCTACTATTCCAACAACAAAATGGAAAGTTCCTTGAAAAAGAGCTGCCTCCCCCTCCTGGCAAAGACGTTCGTAAACCGGAGATGTTAGGTACACTCATTTTTGATTGCGAAGGTGATGGCGACATGGATGTTTATGTTGCCAGTGGAAGCAATGAATTTGCTCCTAACTCAAAAAACTACCAGGACCGGATGTATCTTAATGATGGGAAAGGAAATCTTAGTTATGACTCCACAGTGTTACCCAGGAATTACACAAGCAAAAGTTGCGTGAAAGCTGCGGATTTTGATAAAGATGGAGACCTGGACCTGTTCGTGGGTGGCAGGATTTTCCCGGAAAGATATCCTGAGCCTGTAAGCAGCTTTCTCTTTCGGAATGATTCAGAGAATGGCCGGCCAAAGTTCACAGACATATCACACGAAGCTGCGCCATTTCTGGCAAAGATCGGCTTGGTATGCGATGCTGTTTGGACTGACTTTGATAATGATGGTTGGAGTGACCTCGTAGTTGTTGGAGAATGGATGCCGGTTAGATTTTTTAAGAACAACAAAGGAAAATTGGTTGATATCACGCCCTCGTCTGGGATACAAGATAAACGGGGATGGTGGGGAAGCATCTCGGCCGGGGATTTTGACAATGATGGCGACGTAGACTATATAGCTGGTAATATTGGATTGAATTCATTTTTCAAAGCTTCAACAAAAGAACCAATTTCGATTTATGCAGGGGATTTCAACAAAGACAATTTTTATGACGCCATCCCGTCAATTTTTCTTCCAGATGAAAATGGCGAAAGAAAAGAGTTTCCTGTTCATGTTCGGGATGAAATGGTTCAGCAGATCGTAGGAATTCGAAAAAAATATAACCGGTATACGGACTATGCGAAAGCAACAATACATGAGATCTTACCGGAGGCTAAAAATGCTTTAAAACTGCAGGTTAACTTTTTAGCAAATAGCTTCATCGAGAACAAAGGCAAAGAGAAATTTGAAATACGACCTTTACCTCCGACTGCCCAGTTTGCCCCGATTTACGGCATGGTGGTTCAAGACATCAACGAAGATGGTAATCTCGATTTGTTATTATCAGGAAATGATTATGGAAACGAAATTGTCAACGGGCATTATGATGCGTTGAATGGACTTGTTCTATTGGGAGACGGACAAAATAATTTCAAGCCATTAAATATCCGTGAAAGCGGATTGTTCATACCGGGCGATGGCAAAGGACTTATCCAACTTATTGTAGGAGGCAGATACACGTTAGCTGCCACGCAGAATAAGGGATTGCTAAAAATGTTTGCCCTCCAAAAAGGTCATCCTATTATCCGTTTTAATAGTGATGACATAAGAGCGATCCTTCATCTCAAAAACGGAAAGACGCGAATACATGAAATTTATCAGGGGAGCTCTTTCCTCTCACAGTCTGCCAGGATATTACTTGTGAATAGTTCCATTGCAAATATTGAGGTTATCAATAAAACCGGAGTTAGGAGAAAGCTTGATTTTTAATGTTGTGAGTTCTGAGTTGTGAGTTCTAAGTTGTGAGTTCTGAGTTGTGAGTTCTGAGTTGTGAGTTCTGAGTTGTTGGTTCTAAGTTTACATTTATGCAATTCGCCCCCAACCTGTCTTGCAGAGGTACGAGGCATCCCAGGGAATTCGAGCATTGACGTTGTCATACTTTGTTAAACCACACAGCCCGACTCTCTGAGATCCCTCGTGCCTGCCGATGACAGAAGGAAGAACCAGACGTTAACTCGCTTTTTTAACGTCTTATTTCTTTACAGAATTATTTCTCAACAGCAAAAAAGATGGTCAGGTAGTTAAATCTATCTTCGATTGTTCTGCCTGCGGTCGGATTCTTCAAATGGATGTTGTCCCAGCTGTAAAACTCCCATCAGCTTACCCATCACAGGGAGCACTTTCTGTTTCCAGGTTGTTTTATCCAGCTCGGTCGGCTCTGAAAAAAGATGACAGGAGCTGCAATATTTTTTAGCAAGGGCTTCAGAACGGCTCTTTTCCTGATTGCAAGACGCGATTGCAAGACCAGCTATAAAAAAGCCAACGGCTATAAGTTGCTGTCGCGTCATAATTGTAATTTAATCCCCCGTAATTTGAAATTTGAAAAATTTGGAAATTGAAAATAAAAAATTGAATCACGCCTTATCTATGTATTAAACTATTTGATATTTAATCCTCAGCCCCGTTTCAATTTTCAAATTTCAAATTAGCCTCTGCGGTTAAAATGAACTTGAGAGGGTTTATTTAATCAACGCGTCCCATAGAATTTCAACAGGATGAAATGCAGTTCTCTTTGTTCCATCCTTAATTTGATGACGGCAGGAAGTTCCTGAAGCAGCTATAATAGTGTTTTCGGAAAGGTTTCTGACGGTTGGAAATAGCACCAACTCCCCCACTTTCTGCGACACATCGTAATGCTCTTTTTCATATCCGAATGAACCAGCCATCCCACAACATCCCGACGGAATCATTTGCACCACATAGTTTTTCGGAATACTAAGAGCATTGTTCAGATATTGTTGCGACGACAACACCTTCTGGTAACAGTGTCCATGTACCGCGATGGTTCGCTTCTCCGTTGTAAAACTTTCGGACTCTATTTGTCCCTGCCTTACCTGATCAGCTATAAATTCCTCAATGGTATAGGTGAATTTTGCTATTTTTTTCGCGTTGTCTGTGTTGCTTTCGTTAGCAAGGTCGAGGTATTCATCCCTGATCGTAAGTATCGCGGAAGGTTCAATTCCAATAAGAGGGGTGCTTTCCGAAATTAATTGCGAAAAAAGAAGAATGTTTTTATTTGCAATCCGTTTTGCCGTTTTTACCAGTCCCTTCGACAGGAAAGTCCGGCCACTCTCTTCATGTTTTGGTATGATCACGTTGTATCCCAACGCTTCCAGTAAGAGAATCGTTTTTTTTCCGATTTCAACATCGAGGTAATTGGTAAACTCATCACAAAACAAGTATACCATTCTACTCGAATTATTTTCCGCGTTCCTTTTATCAAACCACGCTCTTAAAGTTTGTTTCGCGACTAATGGGATAGTTCTATCGGGATGAAAGCCTACGATTGCATTTGCTTTTCTCCGGAGCCAGTTGGTTTTAAAGATCGAGTTGTACGCAAAAGACATGATTGATGCCAATTTCATTTGTGCTGTGAAATTGGCTATCATTTTAGACCTCAAAGGAATTCCATTTTCAAGATAATACTGTTGCAAAAACTCGGCTTTCATCTTTGTGATGTCAACACTCGAAGGACATTCTGTTTTACATCCCTTACAGCTCAGGCACAAATCCATGACCTCCTTTATCTCTTCATGATCAAATGGATTCTTATCGTTATCGTTGCTCAAAAATTGTCGCAACACATTGGCTCTCGCGCGCGTTGTATCTTTTTCTTTACGTGTTGCCATATAACTTGGACACATTAGTCCTCCGGTTATTTCACTCTTTCTGCAATCTCCCGAACCAGAGCACTTTTCCGCAAGTCGTAGTATTCCATCCTGTGCAGAGAAATTGAATATTGTTGAAGCAGGATTTGACAATTGATTCATTTTTACCCTCAGGTGGGTGTCCATGGGTGGAGTGTCAACAATTTTTCCAGCATTGAAAATATTATTGGGATCGAATAATTGCTTCACTTGCTTGAATAGCCCATACACTTCTGCTCCAAGTACTGACGATATAAATTCTCCCCGTAAGCGGCCATCGCCATGTTCGCCCGATAATGAACCGTTATATTTCTTTACCAGCTCTACTGTTTCAGTTAGAATGTTTCGAAATACGATACGCCCCTCAGCTGTTTTTAAATTGATCATCGGTTCGACATGTAATTCGCCGGCTCCAGCATGTGCGTAATACGAGGCATTGACCTTATGCTTTACCAGGACTTGTTGCAGATCGGAAATGTAATTTGGTAACTGGTCAGGAGCAACCGCACAATCTTCGATCAAATTTACCGGCTGCGTATCGCCCTTAAGGTTTCTTAACAATCCGAGTCCTGCCTTCCTTATATCCCACGCGAAAACTGATGTCTCGTTATACAGAATAGGATATGCATACCCGTAACCTGCATCTTTTACTTCTTTAATTAACTCCTGTACTTTTTCTGATACCGATTCAAGTGTACTACTCATAAATTCGACTATCAGGATGGCAGCGGGATCTCCTTCTATAAAAAATCTGTTTTTACTATACTCGGGGTGATTGATCGTGAAATCCATGATATACTTGTCTACAAGTTCAGAAGCCATGGGAGAATGTTTGAGTGCAATAATATTTGCACGCAATGCCTCGTCTAAACTGTTGCAGTGAATGCAAACTACTCCCCTTTCTGACGGTGGCAGATCAATGAGATTCAGCCTGACCTCTGTAACAATTGCCAGGGTACCTTCCGAACCAGCCAGGAGACGGCAAAGATTAAACGGTATCTCTGATGACGAAAATGGTCTCCCTGCAATCATCGAATCCAACGCATAACCAGTATTCCTGCGTACCACCGATGATTTTGGAAAATGTTTTTGTATGAGGTGCTGGTTTGTTTTGTCAGACAACATGTTCATGAGTTGCTGAAAAATATCCTTTGTCAATCCCGAATGGGCAGGATCGTATGTATTCTCCTCCTCTTTAAAAACAGCCAACGATCCATCACTCAATACAACTGATGCTTCCAGCAGATGATCACGAACAGAGCCCCAAACAATGCTGTGCAATCCGCATGAATTATTTCCCACCATACCTCCAATCATAGCCCTGTTGGCAGTAGATGTTTCAGGGCCGAACATCAAACCATGTGGTCTTAAAAATGCATTAAGGTCATCCCTGATAACACCGGGTTGAACGCGAACCCATTTCTCCTTGACATTGACCTCCACCACCTGGTTAAAGTATTTTGAAATATCCACCACTATACCGTTTCCTACAACCTGTCCCGCAAGAGACGTTCCGGCTGCTCTGGGGATCAGTGTTGTTTTATATTGCGTAGCAAAGGCAACAAGGGCCATAATATCATCGGCGTTTGCAGGCAGGGCAACTGCTAAAGGCTTTTCCTGGTAAACAGATGCATCCGTTGAATAGGCAAGTAACTGCGCCTGGTGAAGCGAGGTATCGTCATAAAAAAGCTCTCCACTAAAATGGGACCTGAGTCGTTCAAAATGCTTTTTCATTTCGTGTTAGTTAGCGATCAATTCGGCTAAAGCGAATGTTTTGGGAAATGAATTCCATCGATAGCAGTAAAGTACTGGTTTAAAATGAACAAATAGCGTACTAAATTACGGCATCATAATCCGCCGGAATTGGTATATAATAAATTTTAAATGAGCTTAATAATATGGACGATACATGGAACAGCAGCGACCCATATGAATATTTTATGGGAAGATGGAGCAAATTAATTGCACCGATGTTTCTTAACTGGCTAAGCTGTCCACATAATTTGTCGTGGCTTGACCTTGGATGTGGCACGGGAGCTTTAAGTGAAGCCATAAACAAGCATTGTAAACCAGCACATCTGAGTTGTATTGACCCATCTGCTGCCTTTTTACACAAGGCAAAGGAAAGATTAATCGCTGACGCGGATTTTTCCGTAGGCAGTGCGTCAGCTATCCCAAAAGATTCCCGAACGTTTGATGTGGTAGCCTCAGGGCTGGCACTCAATTTTTTTCCGGACTTGCCTGCCGCACTCGCTGAAATGAAAAGGGTGGTTAAACGCAATGGCACTATTGCAGCCTATGTTTGGGACTATTCTGACCGCATGGATTTCCTGCGACTTTTCTGGGACGCAACACGTGAAGTTAATCCGGAAGACTATAAGTTTGATGAAGGCATTCGTTTTCCAATTTGCAATGCTAATCACTTAAAAGATGCATTTCAGGAAGCGGATCTAAATAATATCGAAACATCGAACCTGGACATACATACAGTTTTCAAAAACTTCGATGATTACTGGAATCCATTTTTAGGTGGACAAGGGCCAGCGCCAAGCTATTTAGCTTCCTTAAATGAGGATTTACAGAACAAGGTAAAAGACATCGTGCTTAAAAAATTGTCTATTGCCCCGGATGGTTCAATAAGGCTTTTGGCAAGAGCCATCGCAGTTCGTGGAGTATGTATACATTAAACTGCGGACACATATGAGCACACGGAATGCTATTTTTCCCCATATTAGACCCTGAAATTTTTATGACAATCATCACTTCGGGCAAGGCATAAGACTAGATTTTTATTTGACCGGTTCCCATGCAATCATCGAATCCAACGCATAACCAGTATTCCTCCGTACCACCGATGATAATTAAAGCTGACTAATGGATAACCACATCTTGGTTGCAATACGCGGATGATGCGTATCTGTTCAATAATCAACTCTTTTGTTTGAAAAGCCTCTTGTATAGAATTGCATATGAAGTCTAAAATACATCAGCCAGTTCCCGACCTTCCAGTGAAGGACGTCAAAATGCTCAGGCTTTATAACGTAAACGAACCAGGCTTTAGTGTTGCCTTGATATATCCCGATAAAAGGATTGGAGCAGTTTCAAAAGGAGAAACGGTCATTTTTTTAAGGAAACAATCGGGGACGATTATTAATACTCGTTGGATTTTTCCACACGATATTCAGGAGATATATAAGGAGATAAAAGTCACCCGGACAAAAATAGTGGAACATATGGAAGACAAACCCCGGGGAATTAGACAATTTACAACTTGAGAACATAGACGGAAAGAGATTTATATTCCATCATGATATTTGATCGAGTATCAAAAGCAACGCTTTACATTGATGCTTTGTGTAAGTGTGGCAGAGGGAAACTCAGTCAACAATTTGCAAGTCCAAACTGTGGTTGGGACAAACGAGCATGATTCAGCTTTAGTGCTTAACTTCAACAATATATTTTGAATCAGCAACGGTTGCTGGCAGATAGAATTCTAAATCACCTTAACAAACCCCAAAAACGTTGTACCGAACTATATAAGCGCTTTAACTCAAATCAAAAAGAATCGGTACACTTTTAAGTTAAACAATTCAATGAAGAATGAATAAGGCTTTTTTTCGATTAACCTTTTGTACAGCAATTAGTATTTCAGCGATTAATTGCACTCTGACTGAAAAAAAAGAAAATGACACTTCTCATTTTCATACAATGCTTGATAACTACTGGCGTGGCCTAATGAAGTTGCAACCCCTTGACGCTACTCAGTTTGGTGATAACAGCATGAATGATCAGTTTAAGAATACCTGCACCCAGGCTTATCGGGAAGAAGTCAGGAAATTTTACCTCGGTTACCTCGATAGTTTAAAAAACTTCAACCCCGATGAAATGGGTGAAGAGGATGCTCTGAGTTATAAAGTTTTAAAATTTGATGCCGACATTCAACTGGAAAAAGGAAAATATGATACATGGAAAATCCCCTTCACCCAGATGGGAGATGCCACCAATACCCTCTCTGGCAATATCGTTTTGGCAATGGGACAATATGGCTCCGGTGAATCCTCACAGCCTTTTAAAACAGTTAAAGATTATGATAACTGGCTGCAGCGCGTTCATGGATATACGATCTGGTGCGACAGTGCTATTCAAAATTTTCGACAAGGAATGGCCACAAACTATGTTTTACCAAAAACATTAGTGGTAAAGATGATTGACATATGCAACGGATTAATAAGTACAGAAGGTACAAAAAGTATTTTCTATGGTCCTGTAAAGAATCTTCCAGCTGCATTCACTGATTCAGAAAAAGCACGAATAACGATGGCCTATGAAGAAGCCATAAAAAACGAATTGAATGTAGCTCACGCAAAAATGTCTGCATTTTTAAGAGATGAATATCTGCCGAAAGCCCGTTCAACATCGGGTGTTGGTGATTTGCCCGATGGAGTAAATTACTACAAGTGGTGTGTGAAACATTGGACTACCACAGATCAAACTTTGGATGAAATATATAACATCGGCTTAAGCGAAGTAAAACGCATCCGTAAAGAAATGGAAGATACAAAGAACAGTACCGGCTTTAAAGGAGACCTGGATTCTTTCTTTCAGTTTATGAGAAGCGACAAGCAGTTTATGCCTTTTAAAACACCAGGGGAAGTGCTGGATTCTTTCCGGCACATTTATGAAATTATAAAACCTGCCCTAAATAAATATTTTACATTATTCCCAAAAAGCAAATTTGAAATAAGGCAAACCGAGGCCTTCAGAGCTGCCAGTGCAAGTATTGAATATCTACAGGGAACGCCCGATGGCTCAAGGCCGGGTGTATTTTACGTACCGATATTAGATCCTCCAACTTTTAATATTACCTCAGGTATGGAGAGTACGTTCTTACATGAAGCAATACCTGGCCATCATTACCAGAGTTCTCTTCAAATGGAAGATACTTTATTGCCAACTTTTCGCCGCTTTAAATGGTACGGCGCTTATGGAGAAGGCTGGGCTTTATATTGTGAAAGTCTTGGAAAAGAATTAGGACTTTATAGCAACCCGTACCAACATATGGGAGCTTTGGGAGATGAGATACACAGAGCGATACGCCTTGTTGTAGACGTTGCCATACATAGTAAAGGGATGACACGAGAAGAGGCTATCGCTTATATGATGCAAAATGAACCTATTGATGAACATGGCGCGACAGCAGAGATTGAGCGATACATGGCAGACCCCGGCCAGGCTTTATCCTATAAAATCGGCGCATTAAAAATCGGGGAGCTTCGTGACAGGTATACCAAACAACTAGGCACGAAATTTAATATAGGTGAGTTTCACAAACAGGTATTGAACAGTGGTTGCCTTCCCCTTTCTGTATTGGAAGAGAAGGTTGATAAATGGGCGAACACACGCTAGCCGCAGATACCTATATGAACAACCGATAAAACTTCTGATATCATTGGACGGCGTGAGCCGAATCGGGCAATAAGAAAAGTCAGGCGGTTTTTATATTCTCCCTTTCCAAGCCTAATTCTTTAATAGCTTCTTCGCGCAGGGCTATTTTTCGGATTTTACCGGTCACCGTCATCGGGAAGGAGTCTGTAAATTTCCAATAACTGGGAATTTTATAATTCGCAATTTTTTTATTGCAAAATTGTCGGAGATTAGCGGCTGACACTACAAAGCCGAGTTTCAGTTTTACCCAGGCCATGACTTCTTCCCCATATTTTTCGCTAGGTACCCCAATCACCTGGACCTCTTCTATCGCCTCATGGGAGTACAAAAATTCTTCTATTTCCCTGGGATATACATTTTCCCCCGCGCGGACGATCATATCTTTTATTCGACCTACAATATTTATATATCCTTCTTCGTCCATCGTCGCCAGGTCGCCGCTATGCATCCAGCGGGCTTCATCAATCACCTCTGACGTTGCTTTCGCATTATTCCAATAACCTATCATTACCGAGTAACCACGTGTACATAACTCCCCAGGTTCATTACGGTCTTTTATGGCACCGGTTTCAGGATCTACAATTTTTATTTCCAGGTGGTCCTGAACTTTACCTACGGTACCGACCTGCTTTTCTATCGGAGTGCCTATAACTGTTTGGGTAGAAACGGGAGATGTTTCTGTCATGCCGTAGCAGATTTCTACTTCGCGCATATACATCCTTGATTGAACCTGTTTCATTATTTCCAACGGACAGGGTGCGCCGCCCATGACTCCTGTTCGCAATGAAGAGAGATCATATTTATCAAACGCAGGCGATTGTAACTCTGCAATAAACATCGTGGGTACACCTAATAGCGAGGTGCAGCGTTCCTTCTGTATAGCCTGTAATACTTTTTGCGGATCGAAACTTTCGGAAGGTATTACCATGCAGGCCCCATGCGATGTACAGCATAAATTACCGATCACCATGCCAAAACAATGGTAGAAAGGAACGGGAATACATACTTTTTCCTTCTCGGTATAATTAAGACGCCTGCCGATAAAATAGCCGTTGTTTAGAATATTGAAATGCGATAGTGTGACTCCTTTCGGAAACCCTGTTGTGCCGGAAGTGTATTGTATGTTGATGGCATCGTCAAACTGCAAGGTGCTCTCTACTTCCAGTAACTGCGCTTCGCTAACCGATTTTCCCTTAGCCAGGAAGCCGTGCCAATCCTCGTTGAAATAAATAACTTCCCGGAGGTCTTGGCATACAGACTCGGCTTTTTCAATCATTACTTTGAAAGATAATCCAGATACCAGTACACTAACACCCGATTGTGCGAGCGCATAAGCCAGTTCAGAACTTTGATAAGCTGGATTGATATTTACTAATATCGCACCAATGCGGGCTGTGGCATATTGTACCAGTACCCATTCAAAGCGATTCGTTGATAAAATCGCTACGCGATCGCCTTTTTGAACATTGATAGCCAGGAAACTTTTGGCTACCTCTTCTACCTGTTGCCAGAATTCAGCATAAGTAGCTGTATATCCTTGATGAACGCTGATCAGGACATTTCTATCCGGAAACCGGTTTACAGTATTGCGAAGATTTGCTCCAATGGTTTCGCCCAATAGAGGATGTTGACTGGCGCCGTGCGTATAAGATTTTTGATTCATTGACTAAAGTTTTCGTGCTTAAAATGAAACGCGAAGGTCATGCGTTGCAAAAACTAAATCAATCACCAAAAACAGCCGATAGTCACCAGTTTCGGGGAGGATAAAAGATACTATATTGTGCTACCTTGACAAAGCCAGCAACCTATGTTTGAAAAATTACTTTCATTTTTCGAGCGCTTCTTTCCTATAACGGAAGAACAGTCTGCTCTGATTATAAATTTGATATTCTAAAGAAATGTATGCTTCTCAATTTTTTCGGGGAATACGCTCTAAAAAAAGATAGGCCTGTTTTGAGCGATTCAACTATTTTATTTTATACAAGCGGTCCAGGCAAAAAGACTGTTGGCTTTATATAGCCGACTTAAAAAGGGATTGTGATGCGCCGAAATTCAATTCCCAGATTTCGCGGGTGACTAAGCGTTGAGCCAAGTGCGAAAAAAAACCCAAAAAGAAAGGCGTCACACAACATTGCGATTTTGACTTTGGATCCTATTCAGCTTTAGTTATCCATAATTGTTTGGCCTCACAAATCCTTCAGTCAGTTTAGCAACCTGTTTTGCAAAGTTGATCAGTTCGGGTTCGCTCCAATATCTTCCTACTATCTGAAGTCCTATTGGCAAGCCTTCCTTGCCTAATCCGAGTGGGATGGTAATTGCAGGATTTCCCGAAGCATTGAAACAGGCAACATAAGGCAAAACATAATTTACGTAAATCATCTCCTTGCCGTCATAGTTTAATTTGCTGCCGGTTTTACAACGTTTGTAAGAAGGTCCAAATGCGACTGGACAAATGAGAAAATCGTATTCATTGAAAAAAGTTTCCCATCGTTGTGTAATCAAACTTCTCCAGAGCATTACTTCTCCATAATGATTGGCATTCATTTTAAATGCATCGTTTATGGTTTTAGTAAAATGCCGCGAATCACTTTTCATACCTTTCAATACACCCCGGTAGTGCTGCCTCCTGATGATTTCCCGAATATACCAGGGCATTCCCTGGGCAATGATGTAAGGATATATACCCCAGAATGTTTTCAATGATTCTACATGCAATGTGTCGTCTGGAATTTTCTTTTCGATATTTGCTCCATTTGCTTTCAATTTCTCAGCCAATGATTTTATGGCATTGCTGATGGGCGAACTTGTTTCATAGCCGGGCCAGCCATCAGTCCATGCAATTTTATATTCGCTTAGAGAATTTTTTGTCGATAGTTTCCAGTTTATATCAGGAGTATTCCTGTCACTTTCATGGGAGCCGACAATGATTTTCCAAAGCAATTCCAGGTCATCAATATTTCGTGCCAATGGTCCTGCCTGGGCCATATGTACGATGAATGTTTTTGCATTTTTAGGTAATGGAATGTTGCCATGTAATGGAACTGTCTTTTCAGTGGGCTTCAAAGCATATGAACCGCAGAAGTTTGAAGGTACACGACTCGAGCCGCCAAAATCAGCGCCAAGTTCCAACGGGGTAAACCCTGCTGCCAAAGCCGCCGCTCCCCCACCAGTGCTTCCGCCTGGCGAGTAATCGGTGTTATATGGATTTTTTCCTTCCGGGTAAATATCGCCGCTTACCTGGTAATCATTTAAGTTTCGGGGAACATTAGTCTGCCCTAGAATTATTGCACCCGACTTTCTTATCCGGTCAATGATTACTGCATCTTCAGGGGCCACAAAATCCTTAAGCATTTTGAAATTCGTGTTGCTCTTTTTACCCTTGATCCAAAACTGTTCTTTTATGGTAACAGGAACACCATGCAACGGACCTTTCAGTTTCCCTGCTTTGATTTCCTCATCGCGTTCAGCAGCTGCCTGCAGAGCTTCTTCTTCAAAAATGGAAATGAGCGCATTCAGTTTGTGGTTGTGTTTTTTGATGTGTTCCAAATGTTCCCGTACGATGTCAATACTTGTTGCTCTACCCTCGCTAATAAGTTTGGCTAATTCAATGGCCGACTTGTATATATATTGACTCATGCTATTTTTCCAGTTTCATTTTCTGGCGGAAGGCAATGCACTATTAGTAGCTGTGTATTCTATTTAGTTCTTTAATCAATGCGTAGCATTAGACACAAGGTGAAATTAAAGTTTACATTGCAGATTCTGCTTCAGCCAGTAATTTCATCCTGCCTTTCAATTGCCTGTTCACAAAGGCTGCGCGCTTTCCTTTTTCAAAAAATGCCGGGATCACTCCTGGCTTACCTTCTAAAGCGGCGCCGATTGTCCATTTGAATATTTTGGAAACAGGAAATGCATCAAATGGCGAAAGTTTATGTTCCATAATGAGCGCTAATCTCTTTTTCAATTGTGTTTCTTTATTCATGTTCTTTAAAACCAAACCATCAAGGTACCCGGGAGCTGTTAGCGATCCTTCATCCTGCCCAAAATAAAACAATGGCAAGGCTTCAACATCCCTGGCCCGCCACCATTTTACGAGTTCTTTATCGGACCCTTTAATGATTGCGACCGATAAACTCCTGGCTTGCAAGAGTGCCTCTGTGATACCATCGCCAATTACAAATTCTTTATGGTGTCCCGAATCTCCCACTAAAGCCCATCCCGGGCCCACCGCTTGCCTGAAGAAAAATCTTTCCTTAATCGTTCCGCGAACTTTACCATCAGGATTCAAACCTTCGATCAATGGTGCTATAACCGGATCAGATGAGAGATCGGAGATCAGCGAGGTTAGTGGATCGCCGCGCCAGTTTTGGGCTTTCTCAGCGGAGGGAAGACTTCCAATCAATAGCTGGTCATAATCAGTTTGAAAAATCACTCGAATATCACCAAATGTATTTCCGAGATACATATCAAAAGGATATTGTGAATCGGTCTTCCAGATGGCGGTTGCATTCCAATAGGCCCAATACATTGCTCTCGGGCATTCATATGCGAGATATTCATCGGCCACTATCATTTGAGCAACCGATGAATGTCGGCCATCGGCCCCTATGACAAGATCGGCCATGAATACTGATTCCTGGCTTGTATTTAAATTAATAACCCTCACTCCTATGACCCGATCATTTTTGATCTCCAGTTTAATGAGTCGCGTGCGATCCATAAGTTCAACGCCTTCCTGTAAAGCTGCATCCTGTAAAAGGCCATCCAGACGCTTGCGTCTTGGGCAATATTGTGCACGTCCTTCTAAACAGGTGATATCAATTGAACTTCCATTTTTGTTTAAACGGAAAGTGGGTGATGGCGGACATACTTCTCTTACAGCTTCGCCTACTCCCACTTCGTCGAGGATATCAATCCCCGGTGGATGTATTGTATGCGTAGAAAGAATCTGATCTGACGGCAGCTCATCTTTATCCAAAAGAAGAACAGACATCCCAGCGCGAGCCAGGTAGATGGCAAGTGTTGCCCCAGCGCACCGGGCTCCGACGATTATGATATTGTATTTCTTTGGCACAGGGATGAGTTAAGACAATCCACCAAAAAAAGAAATGAATTTTGCTTTTGGCAAGCTGATAAAAGTTGCTGATTCAGGATTCCTGATTGTCGTTTGAAATTGCGAAACTTTACTTCTTAAACTTTAACCTGTTGACCATTTCGCCTACCTTTCTTCCCTGCTCCAGACCTGCATCAGCCGAAAAGCGATAGTGAATACCTGCAAGAACACGGGACCAAGCCACTTCCTTCGCATACGCTTCAAAAGATTGGTACTTGCGCGGAATGTATCCCTCATAATAGGTGTGGTAAGTAAATGAAAAATTTTTTCCAAAGAGATCCTCTAACACGGTTGCCAATGCCATATCATAAGCTGCATGCCCGGATGTATACTCAGGGGTAGGCGGCGTTGGAAACAGCGGTTTCCAATCAGGATGTTTCAATACGTTTCTAATGTAAGTAATCGGTCTAACTAAACTATACTGATATTTTGTGTTAAAGCAACTAATTAATGCGTCATTTCCTGCGATGCCATATTTGCAACAAAGAATTGCTACATCCTGTAATGAAAGTTTGTTTAATGAAAGTAATTGTGTAATCATGTTCGTGGCATCAGAAGGTACATCGTATTCTGACTCACCTGGGTTTGCGGGCATTGCATCCCAGGATTCGGCCATCATGGAATCTTCATGCGTAAGATGTTGCGAGGTAGTATACACTTCATTTACCGCATTATAAAAATCAGAACCCGGCACTTCAGAATAAGCGGGAGGTGGAGGTGCTTGCGTCGCTTCAATAACTCCTGGAATAAACGTACGATTGCGACCCCAAAGAGGATACACGGGTTGTGAAAAGGGAAATTCCTTAGTGAAAACCCACATCCCCGGACCGGACAGCATCTTATAATTTTCGGCGAAAACTTTTTTCTGAGGTTCATGTCCGCCATCATTTTTTGACCATTCAAAAATTGCTTTGGCGACGTTCTTGCCGAAATTCACTGAAAGCTGCAATTCATCCGCTGGAAGCTTAGCCTGGAACTTGTTATAAAGCACCATTTCTAAAGAATCAATCCCCTTAACAATCGCGGGACTGGCATAGGAGTATAAATTTTTAAGCATGAATGCCGAGGCTGCGTTGGCGCTGGCTGGCCAATAATATTTTTTGCTCTGTTGAATTGTTGGCAGCACCAGGCCACCGCTAAGTTGCGGCGCGATGGATTGATGGTCAGCTATACCCGGCGCAATCGATTCGTACAAGCTCAGTCCCAGGTAGGCGTTGGCACGGACCATGATAGGCGGATTTATGTCCGGTATCCCGGCAACGATTCGCGTATGCATTTTCATCCAGGCAATGGCCACATCAGGCGGGTCTGTTTCTTGTTCGGATGGTTTTCCCCCTTCGTAGTTAATGTTTATTGGTAAAGTGAAAAGCAAAAATATGTACAAGGCATTTTTTACTGCTCCTTGACTACGAAATGGCAGTATCATGGGCGTACTGTGGATTTCTCCGGTCTTGTCGCATACTGTCTGCGACTGTTCCCGAGAGGTAACTGTCTCACTTCTTGTTTTCATGCTATATGGTTTTGATCATTAGATTAATTCTTCACCACGACGTTCTTTTGAGAACCGCAGATGAAAAATTGTTTGATCAAAATTAGAGGAGATAAGAAAAAATGGAGTTGCTGAGAAGTCAAAAGAGTGTACTGTAAAGGTCATCGCGATTTCGTTACTCACGAAATTTTTCCCTGTAGCTTAAACTTACCGGGGGTAAGGCCAAATTTACTTTTAAATACGCGGATGAAATGCGATCTGTTTTCAAAACCACTTACCGCACAAATCTCATCAATACTCTTGTCAGTCGTTTCCATCAAATACCGGCTGTATTCAAGGCGCTTGTCCTGCAGCCATTTGCCGGGCGTTGTATGATAGGTGTCAATAAATTCACGTTTGAAAGCGGAAAGGCTTCTTGCAGATAACCGCGCAAATTCATTAAGCGACAGGTTGCTGAAAAAATTAGCTTCCATTATTTCTTTTATAGACGGCCTGGTAGAAGTGCAGAGCTCACTCAAATAACGTTTTAATGTCGTGTGTTTATTATTCGAAAGAATATTTACAACCAGTTCTTCGAACTTTAATTTGAGCAAGGTTGCCGGAGGCGGTTCGGATTGCCGGAAATAGGTAAGTAAGGAATGAAAATAAACTTCCAGCACATCATCAGTAGTAAGAGGGATCAGCGTATCAGCCCTTTCATTGGGTTCTGCCTTAAGTACAGGTATTTGATATTTTTGAAAAACATACTTGATGAAATTATCCGGAACAAAAACACGCAACTCACAAAAATCCTCCCGAATAAGGTGCGTAGCTGATATGATGCTTCCTTTCTTGGTAAAAATGCATTCTCCGGCTTTAAAAATATGTTCTCCATGGAGCGTTTTCAATAACATTTCCCCTGCGAAGGCGTATGAAAAAAAATTATGGTGCCACCATAAACTGCTTGATGACAAATCTTCGTCAACTGGACATATGATTTCAACAAATAGCAGGTCGTCTACCTCAAATTTTCTGAACAGGTTGCTATTCCCAATAAAATCCTGTACGTTGATCATGGGTCCTGAATTTAGCCAGCTATAAAGTTACGCTGATTGCCGAGAGACTGGTTATCGAAACTTATGTGGGCCAGATAATTTTATTCCCTGCATCTACCGGACGTTATTAATACCCAGGCATCCTGTCTCATGCGACTTCGAGAATATTAATAACTCAAAAACCGGTGTAATTTCTTGTATTAAACTTTGTTTTCCGTTCATGGGCTTAAAACCTCTTTGGGAAAATGCCCTGAGTAAAGATTGGGAGAAGATTATGACAGCGAAAAGTTGAGGGGGTTGTATGAGAAGTTGTAGGGGGTCTGACAAAGTGTTTTAAGCCGGGCGATGTCCCGCTTTTTTTATGCGGTTTTGGTGTTGGGAAATAATGGTCAATTGGAGAAGGTGCGTA
>DAINQQ010000026.1:0-38836 GCA_036742645.1 Flavitalea sp. | reverse complement strand
CTAAAACAACCTTCCCTGCTCACCAGGTCTTCTGAACTGTGAACAGTCGAGTTCTAAACGTTCATGATTTAAACCATATTTATTTGTGTACTTCCTGTATTGCATCGCTACCATTTCCGCGATGTTTCCTTCACCACGCATACGTACACCCCAGCGGCTGTCATTCACTTTCCCGTTATGACTTTCCTCGATGAGGTGCCAAACTTTATCGCCCCTGTCCGGAAAATTTTTATAGAGCCAGTCATGGAACAGCAATTTGATAGCACCATTCAGCCGGATAAAAGTATAAGCAGAAAAAGTGGCGCCGTTCTCGCTGGCTGCTTTTATGATATCATGCATCTCATGTTCATTCAGTCCCGGTATCATTGGCCCTAGCATTACACCCATCCTTACACCGGCGTCACTTAATTCTTTGATCAACTTTATTCTTTGCTTTCCTGTTGTGGTTCTCGGCTCCATCACTCTTCGCAAATCTTCGTTGAATGATGTAATGGATACTAGTATCGAAACGAGATTCTTTCCTGCCATTTCCTGTAACAGGTCCTTGTCGCGCAGCATGCCTGCATTCTTAGTGATCATCCCTACAGGCTGGTTAAATTCGTTACAGACCTCAAGCAATTGCCTTGTTATCCTGAATTTTTTTTCTGCAGGTTGATAACAATCCGTGTTACCACTCAAGCCTATTGGTACACATTCCCATTTGGGGTTCATTAAAAACTTGCGAAGCAGCTCCGGGGCATTTTTCTTCACGATTATCTTTCGTTCGAAATCAACACCTGCACTATAGCCCCAGTACTCAAATGAATTGCGGGCATAACAATAAATGCAACCATGTTCGCAACCCTGGTAAGGATTCATGCTATACCACATGCCCACATCAGGACTATCCACTTTATTAACGATTCCCTTGGCATGTTCTTCGAAGTACTGTGTTTGCTCATTTGGCTCCGTCCAATCGTCAATTCCTTCTATATGTTCTTTAACCCGCTCGTTCTTTAGAAATTTGTTCTTTGTATTGATTTGGGCTCCTCTGCCCTTTAAATATGAAGGGCCCTCCCCTACGCCATTGGTATATGGCAAGTCATCATCGCTCTGCACCATGATCTGTTCTTTTTAGATATATGCTTTGAGTAGCCAACAATCGTTTGAATATTCCCCGATTACTAACGGCTACTTAGTAGTACACCGGATCGGCTACACAACTGCCATTAATGCTGATCAGCCGAATAGCTCGCCCTGTTTTGTGGTCACCGGTAAATTCATGAATTCAAAACGCTGTACAATCTGGTGCGCTTTGTCGCCTTCGCGTTTCTTTAGTAAAAGCATCGCATCTGCAATAAAGCGACCCGTAAACTGACGCTGACTATATTCAAGCCATGCTTTTTCATATTGCCAGGGAACCAGCTTCCTGGCGATTGCAAAATGCGGTTCATCCAGGAAATGAGGTTTGTGTTCCTTATCCATCTTCATTAATTGCTGGGCACTCCTGATTTCCTTCACAAGGCCTTGTATTGGCAATTTTGAAGTGACGTTGATATAGATTGAGTGAGATGGAAAACTGCCGAAATCTCTCAGTTCAACCTTGAATGGATGATAGCCCATGCTTACTGTCTTCAATCTGTTTACGATCCTTTCTTCCATCATCTCTATCTGCTGAAATCTGACCAAAGTCAAATGCGGTTTTCCCCAGGTAGCCGTTGGCGCTTTATACTTTTCAGCGAATTCTTTTTTTACCTTTAATATCTTTTGCCATAGTTCCTCATGGGGACTAAGTACCAGCGAATATTCGTTGGTCCTATAACCCGGTATTGTTTGAATGATCGTTTTCATATCCTGTCTTTTTATTAATGATTCAATTCTTAAGCCACCCGGTTATACAGGTTAGTATCCGGTGGATAAAAGCGAAATAGATTCACCTGTTTGCAGGTATCGAACTGGTTGTTTCTCTTTAACAATATCAGTTCTTCCATCATAAAAGTTTCATGAAAGGTTTTCTGTGAGTAATCAGACATCGCCCAATCATACACTTTATTACCAAGCCCGTTAGCAATGGTAACGTGTGGCCTGTACACAAGCCTGGCTTGCGGATAACCGTTTGATTGAACATATTCGTCAATGACTGCCAACTGATCGGCTAGTTGCTTGAAGGGAGCATGATCCTGTATCCGTACGTAGATAGTATGAGATGGAAATCCGCTGTAATTGTTAAGAGTAACAGGAAAACTTTTATACTGACTACAGATCCTCTGAATCCACCTGATCACTGTCTCTTCCATAGCCTCGTTTGCATGAAAATTTGCGATTTTGATATGTGGTGGATTCTGTAATGCCACTCCTTGTTTGTAGGTGTCAAAAAATAACTGCTTTTCCTGCCGGACTTTATCACACACATTTGGGTCAGGACGAGCCACCAAAAGGTATTCTGATAACCCCTGCACATCATTTCCGCAACCGATTTCCATTCCAAAAAAATTTGTAACGTGAATTATTTTAGCATAAATTTACTAAATATTTTAGCATAGCAAAATTTATTTTTATGGATGGGGAGGAAATTTATGGAGCAGCCTACAAAGGGTCAAAACAATTTAAGCAGGAAAACATACAAGCAGCCAACGCAACAGGATTCGGCGCTGCGGCAGATGATTACGCTGAACGGGGAATAGATCTGAATGAGCAATTAATAAAAAATAAGCCTGCTACTTTTTTCTTCCGGATGAACGGTGATTCGATGATCAATGCCGGTATTTATAGTGGGGATGTATTGATTGTTGATCGTTCTTTGAAGGCCGTAAGTGGCAAAGTAGTAGTTGCAACCTTAAATGGCGAAATGCTGATCCGCAGGCTTGAAAAAACCTTCAACAAAATCCGTCTCATTCCCGAAACCAACAAACTATCAGCTATAGACGTAGACCTTAATACCTGCGAATTTGCGATATGGGGAGTTGTGACATACGTGATTCATGCCGTTTAAAAACCGTTACGGTAATACTCCCAAAAATTAGTGTCAATTCATGTAAAAATGAAAGCCATCGTCGATTGTAACAGTTTCTATTGCTCCTGTGAAAGAGTATTCAAACCCGAACTTCACTCCAGGCCAGTTGTTGTACTCAGCAACAACGATGGATGCATTATTTCCATGAGCGACGAAGCGAAAAAATTGGGGGTTACTATGACGGTTCCTTACTTCATGGCGAAGCACACGATTGAAAAGAATGACATCGCGGTATTTTCTTCGAATTATAACTTATACGGGGACATGAGCTGGCGGGTGATGGAAACCTTGCGAACAATGCTGGATGATAAGAATGGAAGTAGGGTCGAGGTGTACTCCGTTGATGAAGCTTTCGTGGACCTACAACATATTCCGCAAGGATCGCTGCATGAATATGCGCGTCATCTAAAGCAAACGGTAGAACAGTGGACCGGCATATCCGTATCCATCGGTGTAGCACCGACTAAAACATTGTCGAAGCTTGCCAACAGGCTTGCGAAAAAAAATAAACACGAGACAGGCTGTGTTTCGGTGCTCGCAACAGGAGCCGAACAGATTGACGCTTTAAAGAAAACAAGAGTCAGTTCCATCTGGGGCGTGGGCCGGGCTTATGCTGAAAAACTCATCAATCTTGGAATCACCAGCGCATGGGAGTTGAGAAATATGCCCGAAGAATGGGCTCACAAAAATATGGGCGGAGTTGTAGGTGTAAGATTAATACGGGAGCTGAACGGAATTCCGAGTATCGACATGGTGCAGCCACTTGAGAATAAAAAAATGATTGCCACTACCCGGATGTTTGGTAGTCCTGTAGCGGACCTAAACGATATTAAAGAAGCGGTTGCTACATATACATCGAGAGCTGCGGAAAAATTACGAAGACAGCATAGCGCAGCAAAAATCGTCAGCGTTTTCATCGTTCCCCAGGAAGATAGCCATGATGTGGATTTCCGCCATGGTCCTGTTATCAGTGCTCATACTATTCTTCCGGCTGCTACATCATTTACACACGAACTTATCAAACCAGCCCTTTCCATGACGGAACAGATATATAAAAAAGGAAAGCTGTACAAGAAAGCTGGTGTGATGCTCAGCGGTCTTGTTCCGGACCATTCTATCCAGGCCAACCTGTTTTTATCATCACCGAAAAATAGTTCAAGGAAGTTGATGGACATGGTAGACAATGTCAATTTCAGCATGAGGGATGATGTATTGAAATTTGCCTCTTCGGGTACCACCCGGGACTGGAAGATGCGCCAGGAATTACGGTCGAAAAGGTATACGACGAGATGGAATGAGTTGATGGAGGTGAGATAGACCCTTATTTATCAATAATTCTCACAAAGACGCCAAGACGCAAAGCGATTTTCAAGTTTGTGTCTTGGCGTCTTTGCTAAAACCTTTCCAACCTGCACAAATTGTTTAAAAAAGCATATTAAAAAAGAAAAAAAACCGGAGAGAAGGGATTTATTTTATTTCCCGATGGTACGCCATTATAATTTTACGGTCAGTTTATTGAATCAATTAGAATTATAATAATCTTGCACCCATGCAGACTCCTCTTTCCATTTTGCAGCACCATTTTGGTTACAGTTCCTTTCGCTTCAATCAGAAAGAGGTAATCGACAACATTCTATTGAAAAAGGATTCTGTGGTGTTAATGCCCACAGGAGGAGGTAAATCGGTTTGTTACCAGGTGCCTGCTTTGTTACTTGATGGGGTTACCGTTGTCATTTCGCCATTGATCGCTTTGATGAAGGACCAGGTCGACGCATTGAAGCAAAACAATATTCCGGCTGCTTTCTTAAACTCTTCCTTATCCTCTTTCGAACAAAGGGACGTTCTTCAAAAGTTGCATGCAAATCAATTAAAACTTTTATACCTCGCGCCGGAACGTTTAGTAGGAGAAGGACGGTTTTTTCAAACCCTGAAACATGTGAAGGTATCACTGTTCGCAGTGGATGAAGCCCATTGCATCAGCCACTGGGGACATGATTTCCGGCCGGAATATCTAGTGTTGGGAAAGTTGAAAAAAGAATTTCCTGAAACTCCTGTGATAGCCCTCACTGCTACAGCAGACCGGTTAACAAGACAGGATATCATCGATAAGCTTGAACTGAAACAGTTCAGTCTTTTTGAAAATTCATTCAACCGCCCCAACATTCATTATTTCATCAAGCCAAAAGCAAATTATTACGAACAGTTGTTTAGCTATCTCGATGAACACAAGGAAGACAGCGGAATTATTTACTGTCTTTCGAGAACATCTACAGAGACTCTTGCAGATCAGTTGAAAACCGATGGATTTGCTGCGGCAGCCTACCATGCCGGACTCGAGAAAAATATGAGAGAAGAGAGACAGAATCAATTTCTAAGGGACGATATCAAGATCATCGTAGCCACTATCGCATTTGGAATGGGCATTAATAAAAGCAATGTCCGCTTTGTTGTTCATGTTGATCTTCCGAAGAATATTGAAGGATATTACCAGGAAACGGGTCGTGCCGGAAGAGATGGATTGAAAAGCGACGCCATTCTTTTCTATAGCGCGGGCGATGTTTTTAAGCTTAAGCGTTTTGCGATGATAGATGGCAATGCAGAACAAAGCCGCATCATGCTTAAAAAACTTGATCAAATGTCGGCGCTCTGTGAAACCAGAAAATGCAGGCGTAAATACCTGTTGAATTATTTCGATGAAGCGGCATCTGAGCATTGTGCCAGTTGCGATGTATGCATGAGTGATTACGAAAAATCTGATATCACTGTAGAGTCACAAAAAATTCTGAGTGCCGTCAGCCGCTTACAGGAACGATTTGGAATGAACTATGTTGTTGATTTTCTTCGTGGAAGCAGTGTAGTTAAAGAAGAACATCAGCAATTAAAAACATTTGGTATTGGAAAGACTATCTCCAAAGAACAATGGAAAAAACATATCCGTGAGTTGTTGCACTTGAAATACGTACAACAAAGCGATGGCGAATTCCCCGTTCTAAGATTAAATGAACAGAGCTGGCAGGTATTGAAGGGCGAATTGAAAGTGGAGCTAATACAGGCTGTTCGTGCGAAGAGAGAACCCTTACTGAAACCCACAGAAAATGTTATTATCCATGCTGATCTGTTGCAACAACTCAAACGTATCAGGTATGATCTTGCGGTACATGAAAACGTTCCCGCCTATATCATTTTCTCAGATTCGACTTTAGTTGAATTGGCCAGTTTTCTTCCGCTTACAGAAGCGGATATTGCTAAAATTTCCGGCTTTGGAGATGTGAAGGTTGCGAAATATGGAAAAACTTTTCTTGCGGCAGTCCGATCGTATTGTGGGCAGAGGAGTTTATCGTCGAAGATGCACGCAAAAATCAATAAGCATCACAAGCAAAAACCGGTGAAGGAAAATCCTGGAGAGAGCAGACGTATAAGCCTTGAATTGTTCCGACAAGGTAAATCCATCAGGGAGATCGCAACCGCGAGGAACTTTGTGGATAGCACCATAGAAGGACATCTCGCTTCATTTATCCCAACAGGGGAGATCAGTGTCTATGACCTCGTACCAGAATCAAAGGTGACTGAAATTTTAGAAGTCTTAAATGAGATAGGAGGCAACGCTGCATTACCACTTAAGGAAAGGTTAGGAGACGATTATTCCTTTGGGGAAATAAGAACTGTTATGAATTATCGTAGATGGATACCAGTAAGAGAGGTGTAATAGTTTCATACTCCGCTCGATGTCAGACAGCGACGGTCAGACATTGTAAACAGGGTCTGAATGTCCAGGTCTGACCATCAAGGAAACAAGGACGCCGCCACCGCTACGGCCTCCGGCTTGCCGACATCGATAAATTTTGAACCGGTATGATCAAAGCTTTTGATAATTTCTGACTTTGCAAGTTCAAGATAGACGTCAACCATTGAAAACTTTCCTTTTTGCTGAATAAGCGAGAAAATTTTCGGATCAATGATGTGAATGCCACTAAATGCTTTAGGCGAAGTATCAGCGGAAACACGGCTGATCTTTTCCTCACCGGTCTTGGTATTGCGCCAGCCACATAAGTTATGGAAATGATCAAACAGGAAATATCGGGATGTGGCGCGATTGGTTACTGCCAGTGTCGCGAGTGGCATTAGTTGTTGATGATAATGGATTATGTCACCCAGCTTAAGGTCAGTGAGAATGTCAACATTGATTACTACAAAACTTCCACCCTGCAAAAGTGCAGCAGCCTTCTTCAATCCGCCGCCCGTTTCTAACACAGCATCTGTTTCATCACTGATCATGATCTCGCTTCCCCATCCCTTATTCTTTTTGATGGCACGCACTATCTGATCCCCGAAGTGATGTACGTTCACCACAACTTCCCTGATACCGTATTGCTGGAGGTATTCGATATTTCTTTGTAACAAACTTTTCCCGTTCACGATGGCCAGTGCTTTCGGATGTGCGTCCGTCCATGGTTTGAACCTTGTGCCTAAGCCGGCGGCGAAGATCATTGCTTTCATCTTACACTAATAACGCTAATTGGAGCGAATTTTCGCTAATATGTTTTGTATAGCAATGTTATATCGCCGAAGTGTGCGACGCAACAGAAGCTTAATAGTAATACCGCGGCCCGGCCCATACTTTTCTCTCGAGCGTTAAACCTGCTACTAACTATGTCCATTCATTGTTAATCATTCGCTACCCACTGCGCACTACTCACCAGTCACCACTGACCGTTCATCATCACAGCACAATATTCTGCACCAACTCGCTCTTATATGGGTAATCCGTATTGAAATGCAACCCGCGACTTTCCTTTCTGAAATCGGCGCCTTTAACAATGAGGTAACCGACGGTGATCATATTGCGTAGTTCACAAAGTTGCGGTGAAAGAATGGTTGTTTGGTATAAAGCCTCTGTTTCTTCCCACAACAGATCAATTCGCTTCAGCGCTCTTCTTAAACGTATGTTGGTACGAACAATCCCCACATAATCGCTCATTACCTGCTGAAGTTCTTTAAGGCTTTGTGTGATAAGGATCATTTCTTTTGGCTCCGTTGTACCCGAAGCGTTCCAATCCGGAATACCTTGTTTGAAATCGATATCAACAACTTTCTGAATTGCATCCATCGCGCTACGATGTGCAAAAACCATTGCTTCCAGTAGGGAATTGCTGGCAAGCCGGTTGGCTCCGTGTAAGCCGGTACTGGCACATTCGCCGCACGCATACAGGTTCCTGATTGAAGTTCGGCCCCATTCATCTGTTTTAATTCCACCACAACTGTAATGTGCGGCAGGAGCAACAGGGATCATATGCTTTGACACATCGATACCGATCGATTTGCATTTTTCGTAAATGTTCGGAAAATGTTCCATGAATTTGTCGAGCGGCATGTGTCGTGTATCGAGGAAGACGTGTTCTGTACCATCGATTTTCATTTCGCTGTCGATCGCCCTGGCTACAATATCTCTTGGTGCAAGATCCTTTCGATTATCGTACCGCTCCATAAAAGCCTCGCCTTTCCTGTTACGAAGAACGCCTCCATCACCACGAACCGCTTCGGTAATTAAGAATGCCTGCCCTCTTACGCCTGGTTCATATAATGCTGTTGGATGAAATTGAATGAACTCCATATTCTCGATACGTCCCTTTGCACGGTACACCATGCCGATGCCATCACCCGTAGCTATATGAGGATTTGTTGTAGAACGGTACACCTGCCCGTTACCACCAGTCGCTAGCAATGTGATTTTAGCAAGGATCGTTTCTATTTCATTGGTTTTGCGATTCAACGCGTATACGCCGTAACACGCGATATCAGGAGTAGATTTGGTAACGAGGCAACCAAAATGATGCTGGGTTATAATATCTACCACAAAGCAATGCTTGATGACCTTTATATTTTTTCGTGAAGCTACCTCTTCGAGCAAAGCCCTTTCCATTTCCCTTCCTGTGACGTCTTTATGATGAAGGATTCTGAACTCACTGTGACCTCCTTCCTTTCCTAATTTGTAATCGCCGTCTGATTCCTTGTCAAACCTTGCTCCCCAACTGATCAATTCCTTAATACGATCCACTCCTTCCTTCACAACAATCTCCGCAACCTGCTTTTTAACCAGGCCATCGCCGGCAATTAAAGTATCTTCAATATGCTTCTCAAAACTGTCGTTTTCAGGATCCATTACACCAGCAATACCACCTTGCGCATATTTTGTGTTCGTTTCGTCCGCCTGTGCTTTAGTTATAACCAGAACATCTTTTTTTGGAAACTGGCGGGCTACCTTCAATGCATAGGTTAAACCGGCTATTCCCGAGCCTATAATCAAAAAGTCTGTTTGCATGGAATAAATTGTGAACAGCAAATGTAATATAGTCGCGAATTACCACGAAAATAAAGCGACGAATTACCACGAATTCCAGCGTCTTCACAAAGATGATTTCCCTACACAACTTAAGTTATCTTGCTGCTGATTCCGTGGATTAATTCGTGCTAATCCGTGTAATCCGTGCCAGTAATTATCTTACGAAATCTTCTTGTAAAGAATTACCAGAAGCAATTTGTATTTCGTGGTATCCATCTCTAAAATTCAACCCTGTAGGAAAACTTCTCAGGATGATCGAAAAGCTCGAGCAAATTGTATTTGAGAGTTACTGTTTTCTTGTCATCAGATAATTTCATAAGCGGATTTTCCACTTTCCTGGCAGGTCTTGGAAGTTTGATGACAGTAGTATAAAGAATTTCCATTCCGCCAGACGCCATTTGTTGCAATTGCGCTACCTCTGGCTTTTCGACCAACGCCTTATGTTTTTCTGCATTTACTTTTCTGCTAACAAGACCGTCCTTTACAACAACATCAAAAATCGTGTTCATGTCTTCCAGTCCGGGTTCTTTCGGAGAATCAAGAGCCGGCTTTTGCTCGCCTTTGTCGAAAACACCCTTAAATAATTGAGAAAGGCCTGTCATACTGTTTCCATTACCCGACATCAGTGACTGCAAGTTGTTGTATCCCTTGAAAGGTATATTCACCTCAGCCTTGAACAGCTTCTCTTTCATATTCATTTGCAGGTTCATTTTACCGTCCTTCAACAGTTCACGTTGTTCAGGTGTGAGGTCTTTTGCTGAATCCAGTACTGATTTCATAAAGATCGTTGTGTCGAGAACTCTGTCCAAACCTTCTCTCGTCAGTTCTTCTTCGCCGGCCATACTTTGTATCATCTCCAGCATCTGGCCCATATCCATTTTTGTATTGTGAGTTCCCGAACCGTCGGGATTGATTGTAATCTCTTCGTTTACTTCATAGCAGCCAGCAAAGCACACGATTGCGAATAACAATAAAATAAACCTTTTCATAACCTGATTTTCACCAAAGTTACTTGCTTTCAAACACTCTCGCGTATAGCCTTAGAAATACTATGGAAATTGTAACTACACACGGGATTTCCTGCTGGCGTTCAAGCAAGTTGATCAGCCCTCAAGGACATTTAGTTAAGAATACGGAGGCCCTGGTTGTAAGGTTTAATAACACATGCGCTTAATGATGGCGGTTTAGATTTATTTTCGTGCCCATATCGTTCATAACCTGTGACACTAAAATTCATAACTTGACACGCGTTTTCAAATACTGTAAAGTTCAATTTTATGATGAGTATGATGAAGGAAAATATTAGGAAACAGTTTAGTCAGAGATTTAATAAGGAGCCGCTCATTATTTCAGCACCGGGGCGGGTTAACCTGATCGGCGAGCATACGGATTATAACGAAGGATTTGTTTTGCCAGGAGCCATTGACAAGAGAATCAATATTGCCATTGCCGGAAACGAAACAGGCTTCGTAAACGTTTTCGCGCAGGATTTTAACGACTCGTTTTCATTTTCATTGGATGATATTAAGCCTTCCAAAGGCTGGACTACATATATCCTGGGTGTTACTCACCATATTCAGCAGAAAGGAAAAAAATTACATGGTGTTGATGTTTGGATCGATGGAAATGTTCCTGTAGGTGGAGGCATGAGCTCTTCAGCGGCTTTATGCTCAGGCTATGGTTTTGCCTTGAATGAATTATTTCAGTTAGGCTTTTCGCGGCTGGACCTTGCTTACATCGGTCAAATTACAGAGCATACCTTCGCAGGAGTTAAGGTGGGAATCATGGACCAGTTTGCCAGCCTTCACGGCAAGAAAGATCATGTTATAAAGCTTGATTGCCGGAGTATGGAGTATGAATATATTCCGTTTCATTTTCCTGACTACAAAATTGTTATGGTGAACAGCATGGTAAGCCATTCACTGGCGAGTTCTGAATACAATGTGCGAAGACAACAATGCGAGGAAGGAGTTGGTATCTTGAAAAAGTCATATCCGTCCATTCACTCACTTCGGGATGTTAGTCCTGATCAGCTTGAAAAACATAAAAGCGAATTACCCGAAGTTGTTTACAGGCGATGCAAATATGTGATTGCAGAAAAAGACAGGCTGCTGATGGGCTGCGAGGAGCTTAGAAAAGGCGACCTCATTGCGTTTGGGAAACTTATGTATGCAACACACAAGGGACTGAGTAAAGATTACGAAGTAAGCTGTCCAGAGCTGGATTTTTTGGCTGAAAACGCAAGAGAGATTCCACAAGTTGCCGGTACGCGTATGATGGGAGGAGGTTTCGGCGGCTGTACGATCAACATTGTGGAAGCCGGTTCCATTGATGGCTTCAGTAAAAGAATCAGGGAAGCGTACAACAAACAATTTGGAAGGATTCCGGAGATCTATATTACGCAGATTGAAGACGGGGTAAGTGTTCTTTAAAAATATTCGCGGCGCGAAGGTGTAGCTTCACATATTGGCTCTCAACTTTACGTCTTGCGGCTTTGCGGGAGTCTACTATTGATATAATCGGTTGTTTACCCCGCCGCTTTTATAGAGATCGTGAACTTTCTCAAGCGTCGCGTGATCGAATACTTTTTGTTGCTTCAAAATCTCAACTGCAAATTCAACCATGCCTGCACCATTCGCTGTGATCAGATTGTCATGCACAACTGCGGGAAGGTCTTCGTAATATTGCCTCCCCTTGTACGAAGCTACTTTCTCCGACAAGTAATGAGGACCGTTGCTGGTATGCCACATATGGTTAAGATAACCAAGCCTGGCAAGGAAAACTGTAGCATCGCAAATAGCGGCGATATTTGCTTTTCGTTCAGCAACACTTTTTACCAACGGAATTATTTCCTTGTTTCCTCCTTCTAACCATCGATCGCCACCGGGCAAGATAAGTAGGTCAACTTCACCGGCTCTGATTTCGTGTAGTGAAGTATCCGGGTGGATTTTTAGCCCGCCCATTGACAGAACCGGTGATCCATTAACGGAAAAGCTAAGTATCGAAAAGTCAGAAAATTTATTTAACGTGGCTATCGCAAGTGCCGGTTCCCAATCGACATAGCCATCAAAAACAAACAGGAAACATTTTCTTTTTTTCATAAAGATTTTGTTTTTCGGTGGGAGCGGTGTACCTGACGAGTCAATCCCAACCCTATAACTCATTACGCAAAGGAATTTCTCTCATAACATTTATAAGATTCCCACCTGCACTTCAGTGATATTGTTCTCAGGCTTTTGAAAATCGATATTGATATAGACCTCCCGACATTCATCGTTCAACGGGATCTTGTTGGCCTCGATATGCTGCATTATCTGTTGATACGTCGCATACAACTGATCCCATGAGCCTTCATGAATATGGGAAACTGCTTTAAAGGCGGGCAACTCTTTGACAAGAAATTTTGAGGGTTGAAAAGAACCCTGTATGGGTAAAGCGATTTCCAAAGTAAAGATCGTATCCGTTTTCCCATCTGCTCCATGATAAATCCAGTAGATGGGTCCACTCACGATGGTATTCCTGGCTGCCTCAATATAAAGATCCTTCATAACTGTGCCCACAAACGGACGGAGTTCCTGAAGCGTGGTTTGATGTGTACTATATAGTACTGTTAATGAGGGATGCGTTTTTGTTGTCATAGATTTTAGTTTGTTGTTTGTGTTTTGGAGTTTGAAGTTCAAGAAGTTCGCTATCTGTAGATAATTCCATAAACCATCCACCACAATCACAAACTACCAACCACAAACTACTCACCAGGCCAACCATACAGCAAAGCAACAACCGTCTACTGACAACAGTATGTCAGCAGAAATCAAATCGGAAGGAAATATCTTTTAGAAATGTTCGAAAGCCTCTTTGGCGAGTTGGCGGGTTAAATCCGTTAAAGACTGAGGAGATTCGATGATTACAGTATCCGTGAACATGAGAAGCCAACGTGCGAATCCCCTGAGTGAGGAAGTTACAAAGTGCATGCGGATATAGTCATCGGCTTCTTCATCGCGTACGAATCCGTAAAAATATTTTTGATCCTGGATATACCGGGTAACCTCTTTTTTAAATCGCACAACCACTTCCTCAAGATCCGAATCCCATGTCATGGTTTTGATATAGTCGTGCAAGGAAGGATGTGTATTTGTAAACGTTTCGTCTTTCAACTGTAACCGGACAATGCGGCTCAATCTAAAATCGCGATATCCGTTTCGAAGGCGGCACCAACCGATCAGATGCCAGTTTAGACTGTAATAACATAGACCAATAGGCTCAACCTGGCGTTCGGTAATCTCTTCATGGGTATTTGCCTGGTACCTGAGAAAAATGACTTTCTTATCTACGATCGACTTTTGCAGTGCAGCCAGGTACTGATTGGAAGCATGATCGGTGGGTAACCGTGACTGCAATACTTCTATATGGTCAGTGAGTTGATCAACATATTCTTTGTCCGTCGTTCTGAGAATTGCTTTGATTTTATATAGCGCGGCATCAAAATACTTTTTCACCGAAGCATCGGTAAGCTGTTCAGCAAGTTTGGCACCCATCAGCAACGCACTTGCTTCTTCCTGTGTGAACATCACCGGTGGAAGACGGTAACCTTCCATGACGCTATATCCGCTTCCTGCTTCACCAATCACGGGAACGCCTGATTCTTCAAGCGCTTTGACGTCGCGGTAAACCGTTCGCAAGCTGATATTGAAGCGGTCAGCAACTTCCTGGGCCCTCACCTTCCTTTTACTTTGCAGATGGGTAAGAATGGCATGTAGGCGGTCAATGCGGTTCAACTTTCTGTTTTTTGAATTGTTTAATGGTGACGAAGGGTATCCAAAATCCCGAGCCCGGAATTCTGATTCAACCTTACCCTTGCGACTCCAGACTCACGAGTCCAGACTGCTCCAGGACTGGCTCAATCCAGGCATTGCTTTCTTTGAGCAGATTGATTAATTCTTCCACGGCGATTGCGCTGTCAACAGAACGCTTGACTACTTCCTTGCCTCTATATAGAGTAATCTTACCGGGACCACTTCCTACATAACCGAAATCAGCATCCGCCATTTCTCCGGGTCCGTTAACTATGCACCCCATAATGGCAATCTTTACTCCTTTTAAATGATTTGTTACCGCACGAATCTTAGATGTAGTTTCCTGCAAATCGAATAATGTCCGGCCACATGAAGGACAGGAAATGTATTCCGTCTTGGAGATTCTTGTACGTGTTGCCTGGAGTATGGAGAATGACGTGTTGTTGAGAAACTGGTGATTATTGCTTACTTCAAGATACGTCCTGCCAGTGACCTTTTGAATCTTGATCTTCGAGGGATCATTCATAAGCCAGACACCGTTACCCATTTCATCAAGCAATAAGGCACCTGCTTCGGTAGCAAAGTGAATGAGTTGCTCATCAATGGTGTCGTTGTGAGTCTCTACAGTAAGGATTACAGGACAATGAATATTTTGCGCGATAAGTTCCCTAATAAATTGCCTTACAGAAGGCATTGAATATTTATGCGAGGACCATATACATAATGCAACGTTGTCAACATCACGAATCTCCTGTATCAGGGTTGATGCTGTTTCAGAATCATTACAATCAATTGCAATAAAGTTCAGCTCTGCCGAGCGTTCATTTGACTGGAGGTATTCATTCGCCTGGAGTACAGGATAAATTGATTTTTTATCAGGAAGTGTTAACCAGGTTTTGTAATTGCAAAAAACTCGTAACGTGCCCGGCAACGGAAAATCAATTGTTTTATCGCCCGTATAAATGAAGTCTGCCGCTGCGTCGCTGATATTCCATTTATCAGTAACGCTATCATATGTGTAACCGATCGGTCGTAGATCTGGAGGTGTTATGTTTTTCGCCTGCATGAAATCGGCAACAACAACGCCGACCCAACCTTTATCATTTTTGTCGGGCGCAGGTACCGCCGCCGCATGCTGAATACTGAATTCTGAATTCCGAGTTTCAACCGCTGACTCCTGACTTCCGACTCCCCGCTCCAGGCTTCTCTTCTCATATCTCTTCACGATATCCTTACAAACAGGTATTTCTAGTTCTGGATCTTCTGTCAGAGAAACTCGTATAGTATCGCCAATGCCGTCTTCCAGCAAGCCGCCAATGCCAATAGCTGATTTTATACGGCCGTCTTCACCATCGCCTGCTTCTGTCACTCCGAGGTGCAGGGGATAACAAACTCTAAACTCCTGTATCATGTGTTCAACAAGCAATCGGTAAGCTTGTACCATTACTTTAGGATTGCTCGACTTCATACTTAATACGATGTTATGATAATTTTCACATCGTGCAATGCGTAAGAACTCCATAGCACTTTCTACCATTCCCATCGGCGTATCACCATATCTGCTCATGATACGATCGCTCAGAGATCCATGATTGGTGCCAATTCGCATCGCGGTGCCATACTCTTTGCAAATTTTCACAAGAGGTGTAAACCGATCACGGATTCGTTCTATTTCTTCGTGGTAATCGGAATCGGTATATTCGATGAATTCAAACTTCTTTTTATCAACGTAATTACCTGGATTGATCCTTACCTTCTCAACAATTCTGGCTGCGATCTCAGCTGCGTTCGGTGTAAAATGGATATCGGCAACTATCGGAGTTGTGTAACCTTTTTTCCGTAAGTCATTCTTTATGTTCAACAAGTTGAGTGCTTCGTTCTTACTGGGAGCTGTAATGCGGATCAATTCGGCCCCAGCCTGGATACATGCTATGGACTGGTTGACTGTCGCAGCTGTGTCCATAGTATCAGTGGTCGTCATTGTCTGAACCCTGATAGGATGAAAGTTTCCGAGTAACAGATCACCGATCTTTACTTCAAGTGTGGCCAGCCTCTTATATTCAGTTCCTGAAAATGGCATTTGGTAATGAGCATTTAATCAGTGCAAAAGTAACGAAGAAAAAATGAGCAGTGACTCATAACACCAATCGTAACTCCTACCTCTCGACTCCCGACTCGATACTCCTGACTCAAGACTAGGACTTTCGACTCCTCCCTACCAGTCTTTCTCCGGCGGAGTAACCCCTCGTGGCCTGTTTTTTTGCATTTTCTGCTGCACTTCCTGTTCTTTTTGATGTAACGCCCGCAATAAGCGTTCTACTTCTTTTTTGTTCAGCTTACTCTGCTGGGGTTTTGGCTTTTCTTTTTGTTTTGGCTTTTGTTCCTGCTTTTGTTCGTTTTGTTTTTGAGACTCGTTTTTCTTGTTTAGCTCAAGTAAAGCTTTTTGTAGATTGATCCGCGCATCTTCGTCGTTTGAATTTAACCGAAGTGCACTCTTATATGCTTCAATGCTTTCTTCAAGTTTTTTTTGTTTAGATAATGAAACTCCTTTGTTATAGAAAGCCTGCTGACGGATATTATTGTCCTTTGAATTAGCGATCACATTATCAAAATTTTTTTCCGCGTCCTCCCATTTTTCCTTTCTAAACAATGCGTTGCCAAAATTGAAATTTGCGAACGCATTCTGCGGTTCCAGCTTTACAGCACGTTCGTATTCGGATAGTGATTTATCGTATTCCCCTTGTTTATATAACTGATTCCCTTTGCGGATCAATGAACTTGATGTCTGTGACAATGCTTCCTGAATATTGAGAAGGCAACCTGAAAACAGTAATATGATCTCTATTCGCTTCATGCGGCGTTCCATTTTCTTTCCGGTAAAAAAAATTCAATCATCAAAAACAAAATCGCAGCTCCAAGAAACCATTGAAAGTAATTTTTGAAATCTTTGAATGCGCTGTCTTCCAGTTCGGTTTTTTCTATAGTAGAAAGTTGTTGCATGATGGTTGCCACGGCTTGTTCGGGATCCGTCAATCTCACATAGACACCTTTTGTATTTTGAGCGAGTTGCTGAAGTTCGCCCTCATTCAATTTTGATATCACCGTATTTCCTTCCAGGTCCTTTTTGTAAGTATTTGTCATAGGGTCCATGAAAGGAGCGCCTTCAGGAGAACCGATTCCTACAGTGTTGATCATGATCGCATTTGCTGCTAATTCCTGCGCCACTTTTAACGATTCCGGGTCATGGTTTTCGCCATCTGTTATTAAAATCACAGACTTAAATTTCTTTTCCTTGCTGTTGAATGCGGAGTTTGTTAGCCGGAGAGCTTCACTAATAACTGTACCCTGTGTCGGCACCACATCCGGACTGGCGCTTTGTACATACATTCTCGCGGCGCCATGATCAGTGGTCAAAGGCATCTGCATATAAGCACGACCGGCGAATAAGATCAGACCCACACGATCATTCTGCAATTGGTTCATTAGTTTGTTCACGAGCTGTTTGGCGACTTCCAGCCGGTTCGGTTTGCTGTCTTCGGCCAGCATACTTTTGCTCACGTCTAAGGCAATCATTACGTCCACACCCTTCCTTTCAATGTTTTCCATTGTTCCGGGTTTCTGCAAATTCATGATGCCAAGAATAATGAAAGAAATTGCCAGTGCAGATGCAATAAACTTCGCCAAAAATTTATTTGCGGAGTATCCCTTAATCAACTGGCGTACCAACGCTGTGTCACCTATTCTTTTTATTGTGTTTTTTTTCCACCGGAGCACCAAAACAAACAGGAATATTAACAGTGGTATCACTGCCAATAAAGGTAAAAGCTCGATATGTTGGAATTGATACATATTCAATTTGAAAATTTGAAAATTTGAAAATGAAAAACGCACATTCTCCGTACCATTCCCCTTATTAATGTGAAAATCTGAAGATTTGAAAATGAAAACCTCATATCCACGAGCTGTTACCTGCCAACGCTAGATTTTTCATAACCGTACATTTTTGTATTCATCATTTCTTTGATAATTCCTGTCATTCGTGGTCAAAATGTCAACCATCAATCTTCCCATCTTCAAATCTTCAAATTATACTCAAACCTTCAAATTAGATAACTATTTTTTCCCCTCAAAAAAGCCGTACTGCTTTAAGATATTTTTAAGTATGTTAACGCGAACGGCCGCAATATTGAAATTTCGATCGGGGTTTTGAATCTGTAGAACGAAAAAATAGGGGTGTTTGTTTTCTTCTATCCAACCTATAATCCATCCTATGGAGTGGCCTTTTTCCGTAAAACCCCAACCGGTTTTGTAGCTCAGTGCATAATTAGCATTATCTTCCATCAACATCATCCGGCGTACGATGCCATGAGTTCTTTTTTGGAAAGGCAACTGGTCAAAATATAGCTTTTTTACCAGCCCAAGTTGTTCATCAGCGGTGATCTTCGCTGAATTGTCAAGCCAAAAAGTATCCAGATTATTTTTAATAACAAACTTGCCATAGCGCTGCGCATAAGCCAGGGTATCCAACCACCGTTGCATCGTATCTTTTCCGATCATACGTGCCAATTGCTGATACCATGGCGGACATGATATTCTGAAAGCGTTGTACATACTGAGATCCCTGTCACATTCTTCTCTTCCGCTAGCCAACCCATTCCACTTTAGAACAGTGCTATCATCTTTCACTCTTCCGGTTTCAATGCCGATCAAAGAATTCACAATCTTGAACGTTGATGCTGGCAGATAGGCGCTATCTCTGAACCGACCCGGATTGTAAATCGTAAAACTTCCATGGCCGTTGTCGAACATTCCAAAGCATCCTTCTACCTTATTATCATCGAAATATTTTTTGATACTGTTGTCTTCTGCAACGTTATTAGGAGAACAGGCAGACATCCAGGTTACAAAAATCCAAGATATCGACAAGGATATGAAAGATCTTGGTGATTGATGATATAACAGACACATGATGAGGTTGTCGCTAAATTTTGTGATAAGAAATTATTTCAATTTTTCATCTACCCAAAGTTCATTGTATTCATCCTTCCATTGGCGTTTCCATCTTCTGTGGCTCCATAGCCACATGTCTGGCAAACGGTGAATCACTTCTTCAAGGTAGCGCGCAAAGCGAACCGTTAATTCACCTTCTTTCAGACTTTCTGGATTCTCTTCGGCCAATGTAAAAACAATATGATAGTAACCACGCCTGGGTTTACTGATGTGACAGAAGAATACGGGAAGATTTCGTGTTCTGGCTCCTTTCTCGGGACCAGTAACGAACGCAGTCGGCTTTCCAAAGAAATTCAACCAATATGCCTTTGATGGATCACCAGGACTTTGATCAACCGCGAGTCCTATTAAATATTGAGAATTCCGATAAGTATGAAAGGCAGAAATAAAAGCTCTTGTTGGAGTAGCTGGTATCAAAATAGTACCACCCTTGCCACGGATTTTCAAAAACAGGCGATCCAGCGCCTTGTTTTTGATCGGCATATAAACGCCGATGAATTTGTGCAACAGCTTTGTGCTTGCAATGTAGTTTCCCCATTCCCAATTAAAATTATGACCCATATGAACATGAGTGGCGCGCCCTGTTTGATACCATTCATTCAATAGGTCCCAATTTCCTGAGAACCGCTTTTGCAGAAATGCATCACTCGCTGAAATCATCTTTATCATTTCAACAAATGTATCAATCAGGTTTCGGTAGAATTTTTTCGCAACATCTTTTCTTTCAGCAATAGATTTCCCTGGAAAAGCGATTTCGAGATTTTGCATAACCACGTTCATCCTATAGCCAAATACTCGGTAGATGAGAAAATGAATCAGGTCTGAAAACAGATAGAGCACAGGCATCGGTAACAAAGAAAAAACATACAGCAAACCGTAAATGAGGTAATACAACTTGAGAATTTGATAATTTTATTCCGCAAAGCGGAGAAATTTATTAAGCGTCACGCTTAAATCTTTATTAAACCGGGGCAAAGATAATGAACTATGTTGCCTAATAAGACGTTCTAATTGATTTCGCGGATCTGTGGAAGGCGGGTGGTAAATGCCGCTCACTGATTGATCCAATTCTTTGCTTCCTGCTCAATATGTTTCAGCTCGATCTTTACTTTAAATTTATTGCGTAAGTGCCGGGCAAGCGCTTCCGCTGCATAGACGCTTCTATGCTGACCCCCGGTACAGCCGAAATTTATCATCAGGCTACTAAAGCCACGCTTGATATAGTCTTCTACTGAGATATCGACGATAGTGTACACGCTGTTTAGGAAGTCTGCCATTTTTGTACGCTGTTCAATAAAATCGATTACCTGCTTATCGCGCCCGGTTATCGATTTGTATTCCAAAAAGCGACCGGGATTTAGAATTCCACGACAATCAAAAACAAAACCTCCGCCGTTTTCGCTCTCATCTACCGGTAATCCTTTTTTATAAGAAAAGCTATTGATCTTAACTACAAGAGGTGTTGTTTCTGTTGCGGTAGTTGGTTGAAAGCGTTGGATAATTTCATCTTCCACTATAATGTTTAATAATCTTTCAAACTCAGGTAATACAATCCCTATTCGTTTATTTGAAACGAACCATTGCAGATTTCGCAAACCTAACGGTATACTTGTAAGGAAGTGAGCCTTTCGCTCGAACAGTCCTCTGAATCCATACGCCCCCAACACCTGTAACAAACGTATCAGCACATAGCCATTGTATTGAGCTGTAAAGCGTGCCCGGTCGATCGTCTCTTCAAGAATCTCTTCCACGCAATCCATATAATATTCAAGCAAATTGTTTTTCCATTCATCCGACAATTCGGCTTTTGCCTGCCATAGCATGGATGCCACATCGTATTGAAGTGCTCCTTTCATTCCGCCCTGGTAATCGATGAAATAAGCCTGTTCGTCTTTGATCATCACATTGCGGCTTTGAAAATCACGGAACATGAAATATTTGTGATCAACATAGGTAAGATAGGTACTCAATGCTTCGAAATCGTCGATCAATTGTTCCTTGTCGTACGGGATTTGCAGTGTATCTAAAAAATAGTATTTGAAATATAACAGGTCACTGAGAATCGCCTGCTTGCCAAATTCCTTACTTGTAATGCACCACTGATAGTTCAGGTTTTTATCACCGAGTATTTGCAAATGAGCCAGTTTTCTAAGGCTCTGCTGAAAAAGACCGTAAGCGTAATCTGAATGCCCATGTTCTTCGAGTTTATTCAGAAGGGAGATGTCTCCAAAATCTTCCTGAAGGTAAATACTGTGATCATCGTTTACGGCGTAAATTTCGGGAACGGGGCAACCACACGAACGGAAATGCTTGCTGAAGTTGATAAATGTCTTATTCTCCTTTATGTTATTGTTATACGTGGCAATGCATGTTTCATTGACCGTGATAACCCGAAAATAGATCCGGTTACTTCCGCTCTGGGCCAGCTTTTCAATACTCAGTAACGTATCATTGCTGTAACTGGCATATAATTTCTTAATCCCTTCGATGATTATTTCCATGGTTTATACCTTGATAATAGCGAAAATAATAGAAAATCGTTGCACAATTGGCCCGAATGGAGCCACCCGCTTCCCAGCGGAGGCATATTCTTTGCAAGCAGGCTTATAAACGTTAAATATGGAAAAAAGAGTATTGGGGATTGTTTTATCCCTGGTTGGCGTTATCGGTCTGATTATGGCCGGCGTCAATTTTATGAATGGCAGCGGTACCCGCGACCTTAAACAAATCGTGGTTTATGGCGTTCTCGGTGCCATTTTCTTTTTTGCCGGAATAGGATTAATCCGAAATACCCGTGACAGACCCTCGTAACTCCCTTACGTTCTGAAAAAAACAAAACTGGCTCCCTCGGGAGCCAGTTCTTTGTATAAGATTACGTATTTTAATTACTGATTCCTCCTCCCTGGCTACCAACACGCTTGTTTTCATCTTCCAATCCCGTTTTTCGCTGACGTGCTGCCTTTACCTGCGTACTGCCGAAACGATACGTGAGGTACAGTTTGAACTGCCTGCTCTCCCAGCCACCTCCTGCTTTTAAATATTGCCCGGCAAAATCACTTGTGCCACCCCACTTCATCGACTTGAATATGTCGCTCACGGAGGCCTTCACATTTGCTTTCCCTTTCAGAATAACTTTCTGTAATCCCGCATCAATGCCCCACATTTCTTTACTCTTGAAAGTTCCCTGCCAGATCGAAGGGGATGAATAAAATCCGCTTAACTCGGCCGTCAGGGTTTTGTTGAGTTTAAATGTATGCTGCGAGTAAAAATTGTAAGCAACAACATCGAGATCGACCTTTCTTCCCGTACCGAAATCGGCTTTATAGTGTGAATAGTATGTACTCGCTGTAGTGAACATAGTGTACCATTTCCGCTGGAACGGGTAACTGATACTTAAGTTAACAATGTCTTGCGTTGCGAGATTTTTCTTGGTGATAAAGCTCTTCGACTTCTCAGCGGTATCAATGAGCTGAGTGAATACGTCCTTGACGTGTGTGTACGTCAGTTGAGTAGTTAATTTAGACTTATACGTGTGTGCAAGTCCGAAAATGTTTGAGTATTGTGGACGTAAATAGGGATTACCTTTTTGATAAGTATACTCGTCGAGTTTAAACTCGAACGGATTTAAATCCTGGTAAGCCGGACGATCTATTCTTCGGCTATAGGTGATACTGAGTTGACTGGTCGGTTTCTTGTTGAAAGTGATTGCTGCACTGGGAAACACGTCAGTGTAGTTACGCTTGAAAGTTGAATCGTATTGCACATAACCATTATTCCACGAAAAGCCATTTGATATTCCTTCTGAGTTCGTGTTTTCTACCCTGACACCTGCCTGAATCATAAATCCTTTGAAAGGCCTGTTATAATTTAGATACACTGCATTTACATTTTCTTTATAGTAAAAAGCGTTGCTTCGCAGCGTATCCAGGCTTTTAAATGATGGCATTACATTATAGCGCCGAAAATCGTTTCCACTTTTAACGTACGCTGTCTTCATACCTAGCCCTAAACGCCCTTTTTTCAGGTTTTGTTCGTAATCCGTCTTGAAAGAGTAAATGTCAATATCAGTTGGTGCAATCATATTATAAATGCGGCTGCTTTGCAGGACGGTACCTGTTGGATCAAAATAATAATTTGGTTGGAACTGATTGTTATCGAGGTTATAGAATCCATAATCGGCATCCATATTTAACTCGCGGCCAGATGTATCCGCAAACCGGTAGTTGAAGTTGAAATTCATGTTTTCGCGCTTCCCGTGGCTGGAATTGTCTGCTACCAGTATACGATCCAGTTCGCCGGTGGGTATATAAGAAATAGGTGTGCGGCCATAATTGGCAAAACTATTTTTATTGAAATTTCCATTAATCATTACGCCGACTGTTTGCTTACTATTCAGGAAATAATCAAGCCCTCCCTTAAAACCATGGCTTCTGTTACGAAAGGTCATAGTAACTTGCTGATCGAACAATGTATCAAGCTGCCTGCGATACAGGTTCATGTAACTCTCGTTATGGTTATTGTTATAATTGTAGTTTCCAAAAATGTTGACTCTTTTGTTTCGATGGTTCAGAGCAAAGCCGCCATTGTATTTTGGAAAAGTCCCAATATTAAACCCTGCACTTACTGATCCGTTGGTTCCAAAATTCTTGTTCTTTTTCAACCGGATATTGATAATGCCGGCATTACCTGCCGCGTCGTACTTTGCAGATGGGTTCGTAATTAATTCGATGGCCTCGATTTGAGCCGATTGAATTGTTTTAAGATATTCGGAAAGATCTTTTCCTGAAAGTGGAGTCGGCCGGCCGTCAATGTACACCTGCACCCCGTTCTTTCCGCTTAAACTGATATTATCATCTCTGTCTACTATCACTCCGGGCGATTTACGAAGCAGTTCCAGAGCGTCCTGGCCAACCGCGTTCACACTGCCTTCGATGTTCATGATTGTTTTGTCGGCTCGCACTTCTATAACCGGCTTGCGCGAAACAACAGTAACTTCCTGCAGGTTACCTGATGCTTTTGAAAGGGAAACTGCTGGGGCAGTCATATCCCCGGCACCGCTGAATTCAAAGGAAGGTGAGTTCTTTGTTGCATGACCCACATAGGTCACGTTTAAGAAATAATTTCCTGCCTGCATAGAGGGAAATTCGTAACGTCCTGAGGAATTGGTGACCGCAAGCTTCGCAATGGAAGAATCCTTCAATTTTTTTAAGGCAACCGACGCTCCGGATAGGGACTTACCCTGTTCGTCCTTTACTGTTCCAGAAATAGTTTGGGCCATTATAAGTGAAGAGCTAAGAAGGAAACCTAGCAGCAGGTAATATTTTCTCATCATAAGGGGTTGAGCGCGCAAAGTTACAGCGCAAATGACAAAAATATGACAAAAGGTTTGTGAACGGTGTAAAACAACCGGTAAATGGTTACTTTGATCAAGTAGTTCGCAAGACGGTTTAAAATTGAATTCCAGTAAGTCATCACGGTTAATTAAAAATGAAAGCATCGGAACATTCGTCTTCTGCAGTGGCATTTTATTACAAAGCCTTTCCTTTTCGTACTGCAAATAGTTTATTGTTGTCACACCCTCAGCAGACCTAAAATTTTTAAAATTTAAAATATTTCCTTTGCTGAGGCGTCTTCCTTCTAAATGATACAGGCCGCAGATATAGCAATGACCGAAAAACGCAGGCAAAATATTGTACAAACAGTTAGTAGTTATAGCAAGCGCCTGTTTCAATTTATTCGCGGCCGGGTCAACACAGACGAAGATGCAGAGGATATTTTACAGGATGTTTGGTACCAGTTCAGTAACGTCGTTGACACAGAAACGATAGAACAAGCGAGCGCCTGGCTGTTCACTGTCGCACGAAATAAGATCACAGATAAATACCGAAAAAAGCAGCCGGTTTTGTTGGAAGATGAATTGCGATATGAAAATGAAGAAGGACAATGGAGCGTTAAAGATATCCTTCTGGCAGAGAACACGACTCCTGAAACGGAACATCTTCGCGGTTTATTCTGGCAACAATTATTTGCCGCGTTGGATGAACTGCCGGAAGAACAACGGCAGGTTTTTATCTGGAACGAGTTGGAGGATATGCCATTTAATGAGATTGCGCAACTCACTGGCGAAAAAGTAAACACATTAATAAGCAGAAAAAGATACGCGGTATTACATTTAAGAAGCAGGTTGGAAGAGTTGTACCGGGAAATCATTGAACAATAAAAATTATTATATGGCACAGAGATCATTTGTATTTAAGAAGGTGGCATTCTTTATTTTGATAGCCACTGCGGCAATTATCGTGTTCGGCGGAGCGGTGATGTTATTATGGAATAATGTGTTGGCCGAAGTGCTAAATATTTCAACCATCACATTTGGACAGGCCCTGGGAATGCTTTTATTGGCTAAGATTTTGTTTGGAGGATGGCGCGGAGGCTGGGCATCCAATCGTCATCACTGGAAAAATAGGATGCGCGAAAAATGGTCGGCCATGACACCGGAAGAAAGAGAAAAATTCAAGGAGCAATGGCAAAAACGCTGCGGAACATGGGGCGCTACTTTCAATAAAAGGGAAACTCCAACGGCTAATACATCCGACCTTTCTTAAGTTTTTCTTGAAAAACGTAATTTATGGAAGTGCTAGTTTTCAAAACCAACGTTTGCAATAAAAAACATATAACCGAAGTAGCTAACAGGCTCGCTCAGTTCAGCGATATCAACAGATGGAATTTTGATTTACAGGACAAAGACAGAATCCTACGGGTTGAGACCGATGATCTTTCTCCCAAAATCATCGAAAACACCCTGCAACAAGCCGGGTATTTTTGCGAGGAGTTGCTGTAGCGAGTCGTGGAGTGAGAGTTAGAATTCTGGACTCTTCATTCATCCTCCGCATTCACCTTAACAAACGGACTTTCCATGAATTTCAAATGGCTCGTATTGACAAACTTCGCCGTATCTCCCTTCACAAGTATTTCACCATAGCCTTCAAAAAGGGCGTCCTTCTTAACTAAAAAAACAAGCTTCTCTTACTGAGTCATCGCCTCACATGAAAAGTAAAAGTTTGCAATAATCAGATCACTGACAACACCAGTAATTATTCCATTGTTATTATCTTTTCAAATCGGCGGTATTCCGGTTTTTCGTATCACAGCTTGAACGTCCGGTTCATTGTCAGGTCTACTATTGCATAAAATCAATAGGGTAAAAGAAGTGCCCAAAAAAGCAGGATCGACTGTTATTCAGATTTCTTTGCCTTGACTGTACAACCGTCGATTGTCGACTGTCAATTCGCCTATTCATATTTTTTCGAAACCAAATAAAGAATTTTTTTGTCTTCGTCCTTCAGTCCCGGAATAGTGTCCTGGATAAAATGCCTTCTAAAAGCCCTGATAGCCGCAGTGCTATCCCTGATATCATACCCGATAATGCGCAATGCCTGCAAATGACTGAAATTATCGGGAACCACAACACCTGTTGTATCATCGTACCAATAACCGAAACCTCTCTCGGCTAATTGTTTCCATGGAAAAGACACATTAGGGTCATTTTTCCTGGTGGGCGCGATATCGGCATGGCCAATGAAATTTGCTACCGGAATATTGTAACGCTTTTTTAAGGTATCAAGCACAACGAATAAATTTTGTATTTGAGATCCTGTGAAAGGTTCAAATCCATTGTTATCTAACTCAATCCCGATAGACGATGAATTGATATCAGTAATGTTGCCCCACCGGCTGACACCGGCATGCCATGCTCGTAAATAATCGTTTAGCATTTGGTAGACCGTACCATCCTTGCAAATTACATAGTGGGCACTGACCTGCGTACGCGGAAGAGTAAACGTATGGAGTGTCTGCGGGCAACTATTTTGTGCAGTATGATGAATGATTACAAAATTCGGTCTGCGCAAATTGAGATTGGTAGTGCCTGCAAAAAACGGCGACCTCCGTATTGAATCCGATCGAATAGCCGGCAGGGGATATTGCCGAATGACTTTTGACAATGTTTTAACCTGCTTTTTATAATCCTTGTTTGTGGAGCGATATGGATTATATGCGCACCCGATCATAAACAGGAATATCGGCGCAATAAAATATGAGGAAAAATATTTCATGTATTCTCAATATGGGGTGAAAATACAAAGTTTTGGCAGTAGGCTGTTTCCGGTTTGCCTTTAACTATAATGGTTTGGTTTTTGCCGCAGTTTTTAGAAAATTTATCTATGAAAAAGGACATCCCGTCTGATGCACATGATGCAAGACATAAAGAAGGGCCGGGTCGCAATCAGCCCACTTTGGGAAAAGGCAAAACAAATAACTCTCAGGATATGACCGATATGATGAAAGAATTCGAAGAGCAGAAAGCAGGCAGGAATACAAACAAAGAAAAGGAAAACGATAACAGGCAAGATGAGTCTGGTGACCAGCATCAGGAAATGAACTATTAATTTGTTCTGAGATATTACTTGTTGCATTTCCTAGTAACATCTGTTAAACTAAAATTTATCGTTATGGCAAGAAATGTTGAAGGAAAAAAAGTGGCGATCATAACCGAAAATGGTTTTGAGGAAGTAGAACTCACAGGTCCGAAAAAGGCACTGGAAGAAGCTGGCGTTACTGTGCACATTCTATCACCTCAAAAAAATATGGTGAAAGCATGGGATCATGATCACTGGTCAATCGAACTGCCTGTTGATGGCCAGTTGTACAATGCGAATGTTGAAGATTATGACATGCTCGTGATTCCAGGTGGTGTGATCAATCCTGACAAGATGAGGACTGATAAGGATTGTATATCCTTTGTACAACAATTCCTCGAATCCGGAAAACCAGTCGGAGCCATCTGTCACGGTCCACAGCTATTGATTGAAACAGGCATGATATCGGGACGCAAAATGACATCTTATCATTCAATCAAAACTGATCTTATAAATGCGGGTGTCATCTGGGAAGACAAAGAGGTAGTTGTCGACAATGGACTTGTTACCAGTCGTAGCCCGAAAGATCTTGAAGCATTCAACCGGAAGTTGATCGAGGAGCTCGCAGAAGGTATTCATACTACGACAGCCCAATTTACACATGCTGACTAGTACAAACCGGTAGATTACCCTTGATACCACGAAAGCACAAATGCATGAAGTTTAATTATTTCACTCATTTGTGCTTTTTTTATGAACATATTAGCTGATGTCACCATTGCATTACTCCTAATATGCGATTACGACGCGGTTTCAAAGGAACGGGCCTCGTGGCCTGGCTTTTGAATAGTGTGTCCAAAAGAGTTATACATGCCCGAGGGTCCCTCGATTGTTATTCTGAAAGAAGCGGTCCAAATGTTCAAGGGACAAAGAGTAGCGGCGGTTAGGGGAAACACCAAGATTGATAAAGACCGCATGAAGGGGCAGCAGATCATCGATTTTAAAAGCTGGGGTAAGCACTTTCTGATATGTTTTCCAAAGTTTGCAATTCGGATTCATTTTATGCTTTTTGGCTCTTACCGAATCAATGAAGAAAAGGAAACGCCTGTGCGTCTTAGTCTTGAATTTAAAACGGGAAAACTAAATTTCTATGCCTGTTCTGTACAGGTAATAGATGAACCTTTGGACAGTTTGTACGACTGGCCAGGGGATGTAATGAACGATTCATGGGATCCAAAAAAAGCCAAAAAGAAACTCAAAGCACTTCCTGATTTGATGGTATGTGACGCTTTACTCGATCAACATATTTTCGCGGGTGTGGGAAATATTATTAAGAATGAAGTGTTGTTTAGGATTTACGTTCATCCAAAGAGTACTGTCGGAAATTTACCGGTAAAGCAATTAAACATGCTGATCAAAGAAGCACGTAATTATAGCTTTGATTTCCTGCAGTGGAAGAAACAATATGTTTTAAAGAAGCATTGGCTTGCCCATACAAAAAGGACGTGTCCGCGATGCAAAATTCCCTTGAACAAAGAATACCTGGGCAAAACGAATCGAAGGAGCTTTTTTTGTAATAATTGCCAGGTGTTATATCAATAAGAACGAAGACCGAAATACGAAGTACTTACCTAAAATTTCTTGCTCGATTGTTTCTGTTTCTCGGCTTGCGTGGATGGTAGCCAGGTGTTTGGCCGAGAGTTTCGGGAACGGGCGCTTTTTCAACGGGCTTGCCAAGTAATTCTTCAATTGCTGCGAAGCGGTTCTGCTCCTTTTCAGTGACAAGGGTGACGGCCATCCCATCAGCTTCTGCACGTGCTGTTCTACCGATCCTGTGTACATAATCTTCACCATCGTGCGGAACATCATAGTTGATGACCAGGTCGATTGTATCGATATCTATTCCCCTGGAGAGAATGTCAGTGGCAACTAAGACAGGCAACCGTCCTCCCGCAAACTTGTTCATAATATCTTCCCGTCTGAATTGCTCAAGATCGCTATGCATTTCGCCGATCTCAAACCTGGCGCGTTGCAGCTCTCGTGCCAATTGCTTCACACTGTGCTTGCGGCTGCAGAAAACAAGTGCGCTTTTATAGGGGATGGTCTTTAGTAAATGCTTGACTACTTCAAGCTTTTGCGCATCGTAGATAACGTAAGCCCTTTGTACGATCTTTTCCGGCGGCTTAGCAAGGGCGATATTTATTTGGACGGGGTTATAAAGTATATTTTTAGCGAGTCGGAGAATTTTATCCGGCATGGTAGCCGAGAATAACAGGGTTTGCCTTTTCTTTGGAACGAAGGAGAGTATCTTCATTATATCGTCGTTGAAACCCATGTCGAGCATGCGATCGGCTTCATCAAGCACAAGAAATTGTAGCTGCTTCAAGGCAACATAACCCATATTCAGGTGGGCGATCATACGGCCCGGTGTACAAACCACAATGTCAGCCCCCATTCGAAGTGCCTGCTTTTCAGTGGCGAAGTTTCCACCATCGTTCCCTCCAAAAACTGATATGGAACTGATGTTTGTGAAATAGGACAATCCCTCAAGATGCTGACCAATCTGGATGGCAAGTTCGCGGGTTGGCACAATGATTAGGGCACTGATCTGTCCCTCTATTCGGTGTTTCAATAGACGGCTAAGAATTGGCAATAGAAATGCGGCTGTTTTTCCTGTGCCTGTTTGGGCAGAGGCGATGATATCATGCCCTTCGAGAATGGGCGGGATAACCTTTTCCTGCACAGGAGTGGCTGTTTCATAACCGGAAGCATCTATGCCTTCAAGGAGATCGGAATCAAAATTAAATTCAGTAAAAAGCAAAATGTTGTATTTATTAAAGGGGATAAGGGTCACAACCCCTGTTGGGGATAAAGATAGTCAAAACTCCGATGCTTCCATGACGCAGAATGATTAAGACTGCGCGGCTGCTCCTTTCACTGAACACACTGCCCAGCTGACGTTCAATTTCTCATGAATTTCAATACTTCATCGCTAAGCGGGGAAACGGCAGGATCAAAGTAACTGGTCAATACTCCCTGCTCGTTAACGATATACTTGGAGAAATTCCATGACGGTGGCTGAGTATTCCAACCGTTTTTGTTTTTGTCTGTGAGCCATTGATACACTTCATTTTGCGTCGGAGATCTGACGACAACGCTCTTAGCCGCTAAGGGAAAGCTTACCCCATAATTGTAAATGCAGAACTCTTCGATCTCTTTATCGGACGTGCGTTCCTGTTGTTTAAAATCGTTGGCAGGGAAACCAATGACTACGAGTTTCTCCTTATACTGCTGATACAATTTCTGTAATTCAACATACTGGCCCGTGTACCCGCAATCAGACGCCGTGTTTACGAATAAGATCTTTTTGCCTTTCAAATCGTTTAATGAAAGCCGGCCTCCATCGTTCAGCTGTATCGACAGGCGGTATATAGATTCCAGCGGTTGAGCATGGCTTTTGTTCGTAATGATGTTTGATTTCCTTCCAAATAACCTGTTTAGACTTGTAAAAAGAGGATAAATCGTCTTCAGCACTTTTTGTCTTACCGTCATATTTTTCGTATTTCTATTGACAACCTCCACATAAACTGCAAATGAGGCTGCCACCAGCAAAATTACAATTCCAAACCTCCTTAGTTTTGGTCTTTTCATTGATGCACATCTTTTAACAAATTTAAAAGCAAATCAGGGGAAAGCCATTGGTTTAAAAAATTGAAGTGGGATCATTAAAAACTATGGGTAGAAGACTCTAACCACGAATAGGACCGCGACTGAATACTTAAAACTATATTAGAACTGCTTCCAGATATATTAGGAGCGCAGACTATTTGTCTGGTTTAAAAATCCTCGAACTTGAGCGGCAAGATGAGAGTGGCAATTCCAGGGTTTACCATCATTTAAATGTCAAAAAAGAGATCTATAGAATGATTTTAAAACTGAAAAAAAATATAGATCCCCTTCGGGAACTTAGCGAAGTCTTAGGAAAACAAATACTCAATCGGAAAATTCGTCCCTTCCGATATAGGGGATGTCGATGACTACCAGGAATTGCATGCGTTGGATCAGCCGGCCCAAACTTCTTATTTCGTGTTCTTTGTGAACCTTCAAATTGTGCCGTCCGGGGGGTTCATGAAGAACAGGACGGAAGACACAACTAACCTAAAGCTGGATTTCATCTAAAAAACCACTTGAATAATTTCAGCTTCCCTTTGAAAGGCGGATACTTTATTGATGGATCAAACCAGGTGGGCGTCTTCATTACTGGCTTTACCCGGGTAAAGGTGTCGAAGCTTCCTTTCCCGTGATAAGCGCCAATCCCGCTATTGCCTACCCCTCCGAATGGCAGATTGTGATTTGAAAAATGCCATGCAGTGTTATTTACACACCCCCCTCCAAAGGACACTTCGTTGATCCACTTCTGCTCGGTCTTTATGTTACTTGTAAAAACATAGAAAGCGAGTGGATTTGGATTGCGTTCGACCAGGCCTTTAGCTTCTTCAAAGGTCTCAAACCCGAAAACAGGTAACACAGGACCAAATATTTCTTCATTGAATATGGGGCTGGAAGGATCATTATTTCCCTCAATCACCGTTGGTTCTATGAATAATGTTTCCATATCATATTTCCCACCCCAAATTATATTTGCGTTCTTCAGATAACCTGTTAAAGTGTCAAAGCGCTTTTTGTTAATGATCTTTCCGTAATCATTACTCGAAGAAGGTTCCTTTGTATAAAATTGTACAATAGCCTCCTTCAGTTTACTGATGAATTTTTCCTTAATATCCGCATGCACTAATACGTAGTCGGGGGCGATACACGTTTGCCCGCTATTGAGATACTTTCCCAGCGCTATTCTGCGAGCAGCCACAGTAACATTAGCATCCTTTTCAACTACAGCCGGACTCTTTCCTCCCAATTCCAAAGTAACCGGTACCAATTTTTCCGCTGCAAGCTGATATATGATTTTACCGACTGAAAGGCTTCCGGTATAAAACACATAATCGAATCGATAGCTTTTCATCAACATTGGTACTACTTCTGCACCATCGCCCTGCACAACTTTTATATAATGCAGGGAAAAAGTTTCGCTGATCATCTTGTGAATCACTGCAGATGTAGCAGGAGCCACTTCAGAAGGTTTTATCACCGCTACATTGCCGCCAGCGATGGCACCAACGAGGGGAACGAGAAGTAATTGCATCGGATAATTCCATGGAGCGATGATAAGCACCATGCCCAAAGGATCCCGATACAGTTTGCTTCCTGAAGGTAGGTTTACCAGGTTCGTGTCCGCGTCTTTGGGATCAACCCATTTCCGAAGATTTTTAAGCGCTGTACTAATCTCAGCATGAACTAAACCCGTTTCAGTGCCATACGCCTCTTCAGGACTTTTTCCGAGGTCGCGATACAGCGCTTCAGCTATTGCATTTTCATACTTATTAAGTGCCTGTCGCAGTTTCTTTAATTGTTGCTTACGAAATGCAAGCGGCCTGGTTACTCCGCTTCGATAATAAGCCAGCATTGAATTCAGATTTTCCAGCGGTGATAAATGATTCAAGAGAAGTTGTATAAATATATCAAGTTAGTTGAAAAAATTTCATCCTCATAAGGCCTGTCCCGTCCATTATTCATTTCAAAGCAAAACTTAACATTGCTAATATTATGTTTGTGTTATTTTTATTAGTATATTATCAACATAAAGCATTATCACATGACTGACACAGAAAAAGACCTGCCCGTAAAAAGGGTAACAAAAAAGGAAATCAGAAGGCAAGTGTATGAAAAATTAGCAGGCGCACTTGCAGAGTACAAAACCGGTATCAATGAAAAGAAGTTTGACAACAGGCTTAAAAAGGTCAGCAAAGTATTCGCTCTGGACATCGCTAAAGCAGTTAAAAACGGGAAGCGACGAAACAAAAAGGAAGATAGTACAGAAAACTGAGTATACTAACCTCTTATTTCTGATGCCACCTTTCGGTGGCATTTTTGTTTTAAGTTTCGTCTTCCGAGTCAATTACTTCAGGATCTTCATCCAGCAGTAATAAAGAATGTTCTTGCGGCAATTCCTGCACCGATTGCAATTTTCTTTCAATCACTCTTGAACGTTTACTTGCTTCATCTATCACATTGTTTGCTTCCTGCAACTTCTTTTGTGTTTTTTCAAGAATAGCTCCAAAATGACCGAATTGAGTTTTTACTGCGGCTAATAAATGCCACACTTCACTCGAACGCTTTTCGATAGCCAGCGTTCTGAAACCCATTTGCAGACTGCTTAAAAATGCGGATAGCGTGGTTGGACCTGCGATATTTATTTTGCATTCTTTTTGCACAGACTCAAACAAACCGGGAGTGCGCAGGACTTCCGCATAGAGGCTTTCAAAAGGAAGAAATAAAATTGCAAAATCTGTTGTATTTGGCGGATCAATATACTTTGAGCAAATATCCATTGCTGATCTCTTTATCCCTTTAACAAAGTTTCTCCTGCATTCTTCCACCTGGTCGGCTGTTCCATGGTCATAAGAATTCATCAGCAATTCAAAGTCCTCCTTTGGAAATTTAGAATCTATAGGCAGCCACATCGTCTTGTCTTCTCTTCCCGGCATTTTGATCGCAAATTCGACCAACGCGTTCGACCCCGCTTTTGTTTTCACATTCTTCGCGTATTGATCAGTTGTAAAAAGTTGCTCTAATAAATTCTCCAATTGATATTCGCCGAGTACTCCCCTGGTCTTAACATTTGTCAATACTTTTTTTAGATCACCAACTCCAGTAGCTAGCTGCTGCATGTCTCCAAGCCCTTTGTGAACTGCTTCCAGTCGCTCACTGATCAGCTTGAAAGATTCACCCAACCTTGTGTCTAACGTGGCCTGAAGCTTTTCATCAACCGTTGCGCGCATTTCTTCGAGCTTTTTTTCATTGGCTGATTGCATTTCGCTCACTTTCTTTTCAATCGTGGTCCGCATTGTTTCCAGCGTCTCTTTCAATTCGCGCCGCACTTCGCTTGTATTTCTGCTGTTCGATTCATTAATATGTGTGAGCTTTTCTTCCAGTGATTTAGTAAGTGAGTGGAGATTGTTAGAGAAAGTTTGCAACTGATACCTTTGTAGTTCACTGGTTGTCTTTGAAGAGCCTGAGACAAGTTCGCTAAAAGATCTTAATGATTGACTCATCTCGTCTCTTGCATCTTTCGCCGTTTTCGCGCTTTCATTTCTATTAGAAACAATCTCATTCTTTACGGCAGATTCAATGCGGTTCACTTCACTACTTAAGCTGTCAAGTTTGTATTTTAGATTAACCAGTAAGTCGTTATTCTTTGGTCGACTTACACGGCTGTTTATAACAATGAGAATCGCCAACAACAGGATCACCACAACAAACAATATATATATGACACTCATAATACAATTTATGAATTCCCCCGATGATTAATGTCTTTAGCTCATACAAATATTCTATTTCTTCAACCATGTTTCTATGTGCTTATGTGGTTAGAAAACCTTGCCAAATGGGCACATTGAAACATAGAAGACATATAGAATGTTATAATACAATCGAGATTAGGTAAACTATACCCAGGCTTACTAATCCCATCAAGACGGTGGCTACGGGGTTTATCTTTAGCATGGCCCGCATTTCGAGGTCGGAAAACTTGGCTATTGCCGAAAAGCAGGCATCGCAAACATATTGAGTTATTTGCTCATGAGGACACATTTTTATTGACCGAAAGAGTTCACTGAATTATAAATAGGAGAAAGCCTTTGCAATGAATACTTTCATGCACTATCGTATAATTGCATCAGAGTGGGACGAATGAAATGTTTACATCAAAGACAATGAATACTGGAAAAGCTTTCTGAGATCTGATTCCTTTCTGAAATCAATATTGTTTTTTTTCAGATAGTCTTCAACAATGCCCTTGGTATCAGGAGGTAGAAACTTCAGTAAGTTGGCCTTTGTGGCTTTGAGAACAGTACCATATTTATCAAGCCAGAAATAAGTATAATCTTTTTGAATGACGATGTCCTGGTTTAATGTAAGATTGGTGCCAACGGTATTTCCAAGAATGATTCGGTTAGGTGTGCGAATAGAACCCGATGGACTTGGCTGTCCATATGCGCCGATTTTTTCCCATTTGGTATCTAACCGCAACTTCCTGGCAAGCTTCAAAGGCTCACTGTTTTCAATTACTTCGACATAACCATCGGAATAATAGTATAAGCTGCTATCTACGGTAATATATTTAATCGAAAACGGGTCAGCCAACGCAAGTGTGTCACCATTCGTGGCGATGAATTGCATCTCTTCATTTAAAAGATGGTAATTGAATTTTGCAGTTGTGGTTCCTCCGTGTTTAAAAACAGCTACGCCTTCACTAAAAGTTGGGAAGCGATAGAACCCATATGGCGAGAACTTTTTGGCTGGATCTTCCCCAACCTTGACACGTACAATGTCGCTGGATTGAGCGAAAGAATGAGCAACGAAAAAAACAAGACACGACACAAGCAGTAGCAACTTCTTCATAATTATTTGCGTGAGACGCTTATAAAGTTAATCAAATAATGAAAGCTTTTAAGTCATCAGCCGCTTTGGGAAGGCTTCATTCGGTAAGATGAATTACCCCAATCGGTATGGATTTAAGATGATAAACCATCGGCTAATGGCTAATCATCACACGTGCCTGCCGGCCTTGCTTCGCCGTAGCTACGCGACGACACAGCAGGCAGGTCGGCTCATCCCGAATTTTTTTCTAAATTACCAGTCTAAACTTTCAGTCATGACAACAGATCCACGCATTGATGAGTATGTCCAAAAAGCTGCTCCTTTCGCTCAACCGATCTTAAAACATTTGCGACAGCTCGTTCATAAAGCTTGCCCGGAAGTTCAGGAAACTATGAAATGGAGTTTTCCTCATTTCGATTATAATGGTATTCTATGCAGTATGGCGGCTTTTAAACAACATTGCAGTTTTGGTTTCTGGAAGGCGTCTATCATGAAAGACTCAGAAAATATACTGAAGCTCGTTGGAAAAACGGCAATGGGACATTTCGACAAAATCACATCTCTGAAAGATCTTCCGCCTGATAAGGTGATGATCGCCTATATCAAAGAAGCAGTACAGTTGAATGAAGATGGAATAAAATTGCCGGCAAAGAAAAAAAAGCAGTTGAGGCCGACATTCCGATTCCTGAAGCACTGGCTATTGCACTCAGTAGAAATAAAAAAGCACAAAGCACTTTTGATCAGTTCAGTCCAAGCCATAAACGTGAGTACCTCGAATGGATAACTGAAGCAAAAACAGATGCAACCCGCGAAAAACGTGTCCAGACCACTATTGAATGGTTGGTCGAGGGTAAGAGCAGGAACTGGAAGTACCAGAGGTGAGTCAGGAGTCGGAGTGGGGCGGGATGATGCAAACACCACTGTCGGATAACCGTCCTGGTGGGAATTTTTTACGTGGAATAATTCCTGCGGCGAAATAGGGTTGGTGTCAACGACAGGAAATTATTTCTTCTTTTTTAACTTATCAAGATATTCGAGGAGATCGGCAAGGTCTTGTGAGCTCATTGACTGTTCTAATCCGTCGGGCATCATTGATTCCTTGAGTTGCTTTCGCGATGCTACATCGCTTGCTTTTATAGTTTGTCTATTTCCACCCGGGAATTTGATATCTATGTCTGATTCAGTTTTGCTCGCAATGATGCCGGATGTTTTCGATCCATCTTTCATGGTCAATTCCCAACCTTCATATCCAAAACTAATACCAGCAGAAGGCTGCAATATAGCTTCCAGCTGACCTTCCTTTGGGAGCTTTGATCCAATCTCTGATAACGCAGGACCAAAACTAAAACCTTCGTTGCCTACCTGGTGACACAATGCACAGGTTTTCGCAAACACGGTCTTTCCGTTATCTATCTTTGGCGCCAAAGCCATCAGTTCTTGCAGCGTCGGTTCCTTCTTCGCGACCGTTATTTTTGCGCCCGGCAAATACGCTGCCGCCTCTGATCTTACTGAACCCCGCCAGGCCTTACTTACACTTTCTACTACCTGTGGTATCAGCGATTCCGCGATCTTTTTCGATTTCAATAGTTGAAGAACATACTCTTCTCCATTCCCACTTCTTCCTAATCTGCTCGCAGCTACCTTACGCAATTCCATGGGATATTTGTCCGAGACAGTGATTGTCTGTAATATATTTAATGACTCTTTGCTTCCCACGCCGCCAAGTGCAGCCAGGAGTTTGTTTGATTTTGAAGTATCGCTGCCCTGGATAGTTTGCCATGCGAGCTTTCCTCCTCCTAACTCCAACAATAGACCCGCTGCATTCCTGCCAAGTGATTTGTCCGATTCTGCAATGGCGAGATCCAACAATCTTGGATTCTCCTCCCTGGCTTCGTATTTCTTGACCATTTCGACATACTCAGGGGTACCTCTTAAAGAAGCAATTACCTCTTTAAGAGCTTTTGTTGCCACAGTTGATTGCTTTACGGTTTTAACGTCAAGATGGCGCAATACAAGTTTATTTACAGCGGTATCTCTTTGTGTGTTACTAACAATCATGCCCAGCAGCAGTTTTGATTTTGCAGGGCCTGGGTTGAAATCGAATGCTCGAAAATATCTCAGCCGTTCTTGCAAAGGAATCTTTTGGTCTGCTGCTAATTGCGCTATATACGGAACCGCTAAATCCGTCCTTGCCCTCCATACAATATCACTGGCGCCACTATTCTGTAGCGGGTCTTTTATTTTTGAAAGAAAAGCAGTAAAATATTTATTCCACTGATTGTCTGCCCCGATACCCAACGCTTCCACGTACCAACGATCCTTGCCGTCGTGTTTCATCGCCAGGGTCGACCAAAGATCGGCTGCGTCTGGAGTCGTTACATGATGCAGGGAAAGCGCACACTCTCGCAATACCTGTTTATCAGGATCATTAATTAATTGCCTGATAACAGAAGGGATATCTGCCTTCAGTTCCCTGGCAGCTCTTAATCCCATCATTCGAAAATCAGGGTCGCTATCAGTAATAGCCTCCTGGATAAGAGCTTTTTCCCGGCCGCGCATTTTAACAAGCAGCCAGAAGGCCCTGGCACGCATTCGGGGATTTGATGAAGACTTCCAGAGCTTCTCGAGCTCGGGCACTGCAGCATCGCCCATCGACTGGAGGGCGGTCCACGCGTTGTAGCGGACTGCGAGGTTTGGATTCTGCAAGGCGGAAACCGCCCCTGCCGGTGTCGCATAATCGAACCTGGGAACGGAGTATCTTGAATTAAGCGGTGCAACCCTATAT
>DAINQQ010000025.1:19403-39565 GCA_036742645.1 Flavitalea sp. | reverse complement strand
TATGTACCGAACCTCCGCTGGGGAAATAAATATGGCAGCACATCGCTCGTTGATGGACTCGCGAATGATGGCTTGACAGATGTTTATAAGAATTATGCAATGGGAAACGCCGCTGAGCTATGTGCAAGTGAATGCGGAATCAGCCGGGAAGCGCAGGACGAATTCGCGATCGAAAGTTATAAGCGTAGCCAATCTGCTGCTAATAACGGAAAATTCAACAATGAAATCGTACCAGTAACCATCCCTCAACGCAAAGGCGAACCGATCGTTTTTGGCAGGGATGAAGAACCCTTTAATGTAAAATTTGACAAGATTCCGGAATTGAAACCAGCATTTCAGAAAGATGGAACGGTAACAGCTGCCAATGCAAGTACCATGAATGATGGCGCCGCTGCACTGGTACTCATGAGTAAGGAAAAAGCAGAAGAGCTGGGATTAAAGCCCATCGCAAGGATAGTGAGTTTCGCGGATGCGGAACAGGCTCCTGAGTGGTTTACGACATCGCCGGCACTGGCAGTTCCGAAGGCCGTTGAAAAGGCCGGCCTAACGATGATGGACATTGGCTTTTGGGAACTCAACGAGGCATTTGCGGTGGTAGGTATTGAAAATACAAAAAGAATGAAACTGGATCCTGCAAAGGTAAACGTGCATGGAGGTGCCGTAGCTCTCGGACACCCCTTAGGAGCAAGTGGTGCCAGGATCATTGTAACGTTGATCAATGTCCTAAAAGAAAATGCGGCCAGGTATGGCGCCGCTGGCATCTGTAACGGGGGAGGAGGAGCCAGCGCCATGGTGATCGAAAGACTTTCCTAATAATTCAAAACAAGCATATTCGTCATCTACGGGTTAACCCTCATAGCACAATATACGTTAGCGGGTACAATTCAAAGAACCAAATGTCTTGATAAGGAAGTGCTCATGCTTTTGAATAGAATTCTTTAATATTCACTTTCAAGACCTAATTTTTCTTTGTTTATTTGTTTAATAAAATTAACCCAGACCCGTATGAAAAACATTCGCTTACTAAGCATTGCGTGCCTATTTTTTAGTGCCTCGTTTTCTCAAAACTTTATGCACGGCGCCGGCATATCGGTTTTCGTAACGAAAGTGGAATCGAGTGACATTGCCGCTTACGGCGGTTTCACTTATTCGCCGCGAATCAACTTTTTAGAAACCGAAAGTCTTTCCTTATCGTTAGGAATTCCTCTGAGCGTTGCTACTTCCGGCAGTTATTCTTATAACAGCAGGACCGGGTACACATCAGAAAATGATATGCGTTTTCTCTTCAATGCCCCGTTGATCGTGAATGTTAACGTGGGCGCCGGTTCGACAAGAGAAACGGAAAGCCGTTTTGGCGCCTTTGCCGGGGGCGGATTTGGATACAATTATGGAAATTTTAATGTCACAGAAACGGATGAATACGGGAATACGTATGAAGAGGAGGCGCTGTTTGGTACTTATGGTCCCGCAGCCAATGCCGGATTTCGTATTGCGGTTGGAAGTCAGCAAAAGAATATTGAAACAAGATTTTCCTACATGAAGGGAATCACGCATAGCAAACCCTCAATTTTCGGACTGGCGGCACTGTTCAATTTCTAATCATAGTCTCTCTTATGCCGGATATCTGGAGGCCTACTGGCATCAGCCTTTGAATTCTGTAATATCTCGTGATTTATGCCAAGAAAATTATTGCTTAATTCGTGGAGCCGTCCCACAAAAAAACATTGTAAAAAATTCCTCCATCATGAATCCAGCGATAACAGTGCGTCCGGCAACCAGGGAAGATGCTGAACTCATAGCTGATCTTAGCCGGGAAACTTTCTATGAAACATTTGCATCCCAGAATACGCCTGTGGACATGGATAAGTTCATGCAGACACAATTTGCAAAAGATAAATTGATGCAGGAATTGAATGAGCCGGAAAATCTTTTTTTCATCGCCTACAATGAGGATCAGGTAGCCGGCTATCTAAAACTTGGGGACGGCAAAAATCCCATGCAACTACAAAATGTTTCGGCAATTGAAATCGTGCGCATCTATTCTGTCACCTCTATGATAGGGAAGGGAATTGGCAAAGCGTTGATGCAAACCAGCATCAACACGGCGATTGAGAGAAACAAAGACATTATATGGCTTGGAGTTTGGGAAAGAAATCAGCGGGCGATAGCGTTTTATCAGAAATGGGGTTTTAAAAAATTTGGAGAGCATGATTTTATTCTAGGTAATGATATACAAAGCGACTGGCTGATGAAAAAGCATCTCAACGTATAGCCTAAAGGTCTTTTGATAAGCGGTTAGCAAAAGTGGCATCTGCAGATTAGCTTAGTTAACTAAACAGCTGCTAATGGCTATGAACTTGTTCATTTTTTTGTTTGCATTCCTGGCTTTGTCTTGCAATGAGAAAGTTGACTTACAAAAAGAGAGAAGTGCGATCCTTGATTTACTCGCGAAGGAAAGAAATGCGCACTTTGAAAAAAATGTGACCCTGTTTATGTCTGAGTTCTCTGATGGTATGATTTCCGTAAATAGGGGAGTAGTAATGGCTGCCAGTCGTGATACCACATATAAGCGGATCGACAAATATTTCAGAAGCGTTGACTTCGTAAAATGGGATGACCTCGTTCCACCGCAAATAAATTTCTCGAAAGACGGAAGTCTGGCATACGCGATTGTTCAGAAGCAGGTAATCCTTTCACTAAAAGACAGCCTACCTAAGGTTGTTCTCGATACAAAAAATTTTGCATGGGTTTCTATCTACCGCAAAAAAGGAAACGAATGGAAAATTGAATGTAACATTTCGACCAACAAATAGAATACTTCATTACCTCTGTGCAACGCCGTCTGTGTGAATTCTGTTGTGAGCAGATGGAATTCAAGCAAGTCCGCTCTCCGCCCTTCTATGCATTTCCGTGTGGTTCAATTGGAGCAGCACACAAGACTTCTTTTTACCACAGAGGTTCACACAGGTTTGGCACAGAGGGAAACGGACGGAGTTCGTGAGTTATTAACTTGTTTAAATTTTATGCAAAAGCAGATTCCTGCTTCAGATAGTGAAGTGGCCTCCTTTGGATCAATGAATGGATGAGAGTAAACAGATCAATGTTTCTGTTGTTATATCGAAATTCGCTCTCCTTAATATGTAGATAAGTGGTGCCAGTGTTTAATCCGCGGAATTTCACGATGCGAGATTTCAATATTCCCCAGAAAAGGTCTATTTCGTCGATTTTTGATTTGCCTTTTATAAAGTGTTCCGCGTTATTGACCCGGTAAAGTTTCATTTTGCCAAAATCCGCGATCGCATCGAAGATGTGAAGATCGTTTTGTTCGAGGATGCTCTTATCGGCGGTCACCTTGCCTCGTAGCCAGTTATTCAACCAAACGGCATCCACATTGACGATATGCATCGTATATATCCCCTGATCGGTTCTGAAAGTTCCATAAAAATTATTGTCAATATTTGCATCCCCGATTTGTTTATGAGAGATTACAGGGAACTGTCGTCTATGTTGGTAAAATGGATTTTGTTCTTCACAATATTGTGCAATCTGTGTCCGGATAAGTTTGAGATAGGCATTTACCGTTATACGGCTGATGCCTGATATATTAGCGATTTGGGTCGCTGTTAGGTCCTCGCAAAATAGATTCAGCAATTCTCTTACCTTTTTTTCCGGAATACGTGCATTTTTCAGATACCTGTTTTTCATGCCTGCGGCTTTTTTCAATGGCTTTTAGTACAACTGTAACAGTACTCGTCAACAATGTGTCACAATAAACAGAGCAATTTAAGCAGCGGACTGCTGCACTGAAAAGTCGGGTTTATACAGACGGAGATTTTATGTCCATCAGCGGAAAAAAAACCGGCATATATAGCTTTGGAAAATCAGAATGCTTGATTCGTGGGACGAAAACTGTTGTTCATCGGAGCTCATTATTTTGAGTATGGGCCAAGTAACGATTGCACAAGTTCTTTATAACTTCTTCCAACCGGAACCTGTTTGCCATTGATTTCAATGTCGGTTGCTGTGAACGCTTCGATTTTATCTTTCGCGACAATAAAGGATCGGTGAACGCGAATGAAATTCGATTTATCCAGCATCTCTTCAATTTCGCCTAGCTGGAACTTGGTTAGAATGTTGCGACTTTTTGTATAAATTCGGATATATTCCTTGAGGCTTTCGATATATAGAATTTCATCGAGATATATTTTTACTCGTTTCTTGCTAACATTAAAAAATAAATATCGTCGCTCCGCATCCCGGAAGCCTGCGGGTATTAGCGATTGCGGAACCTCCCCTTTCAACTTGTTCACACCCGCCAGGAACCGACTAAACTCAATTGGCTTCAGGAGGTAGTCAACTACGTTATATTCATATCCCTGTAAAGCATATTCATGATAGGCAGTGGTTATGATGATCTGAGGTGCATGCTTCAATGTTTTTATGAAGTCGAGCCCTTTCAGTTTTGGCAGATTGATATCAAGAAATATCAGATCAATCTTTTCTTTCTGTAGAATTTCGAGGGCGAAAATAGCATCACGACATACAGCTTTCAGAGTGAGAAAGGAAACCTGGCCGATGTAGTCCTGTAGCACTTCTGCGGCAAGCGGCTCATCTTCAACTATGATACAGTTAAATTGCGGCATTGCTGTTAAGGTTGAGCGTCAGTCGAACATTAAAGGTATTTTCAAGGCTTTTGATTTTCAAATCGTAGTCCATGTACATTAGTTGTAATTGCCGTCGCACATTGCTTAGGCCGATATTTTCCTGCACTTCGTTGACTTCAGTTTCGTCTTTTGAATTACTGATATCGAATTGAAGTAATCCATCATTCAGCTTGAGATCGATAAAAATAAACGACTCAAAGCGTGTTTCTCCAGCACCATGTTTAAACGCATTTTCAATAAACGGCAATAATATCATAGGCGCAATCTCCCGTGATGGATCATCCACCTGCTTGTTGAAACTTATCTTGAGTCGTTCGTTGTACCTGATTCCCTCCAATTCAAGATAGCTGTCAATCATATGAATTTCATCAACCAGCGAGATACGGTTTTTCCTGGCTTCATACAACATGAAGCGTAAGAGTTTAGACAACTTCATCACGACATCAGCAGTCTTGTCCGACTTCTTCCTCGCAAGCGCGTAAATATTATTGAGCGTGTTGAAGAGGAAATGCGGATTGGTTTGCGTTTTAAGAAACTTCAATTCTGACTCAAGCTTCTCGGCAACCAGCGCCTTCTCGCGTTCCTTACCGAGCAGGTAAAGACGCAGTAATTTCATGGCAACCGCACCCCCCGCAACAAAGCCAATGTCAAGCACAGCAGACAGGATACGCGTTGCATCAAAAAAGCGAGAAGCGGCTACCGGCTCATCATATACATAAGGACTCAGATAGCAGGTTGCTATTAAACGATGAAGCAATACAGAAAAGACCAGCATCGTTGACACTTCAATCACAACCAGTACTATTTTTTTGTTTTTTCGAATGCCCCGATCAATTGCATAATAGATGATGAAGTAGACAAAAAGCAATTTAACTGGAAGCAGAGCCAGATTTGCATGTAAGCCTTTTAGGAAAAGTTCTGTCTCTGAAAGGGCTGGAAAGGAGCTTTTAATCCAAAAATACTCAAGAAGGGTATCTTCCAGCAGGTAGATCAACCAGAAAGCAATATGTAGGAGCAGCCGTGTTCCCATCCCTTGTAAAAATCTAAAAAAACATGCTCACTTCAAATAAAAGTGTATGAATGGAAATTAACTAAGTATGAACAACCATTTGCGAATGGTTCACTTGTTTTCGCGGAATAACACGCAATTCATACTGCATTCCCCGGTATTCATTGAATTATTATTCTCTCCTCCGGGGAAGGGCTTACTTTGAGATATCAAACCACAGCCATGAAGAAATATGCAGTCCTTCTTATATCAGCAATAATGTTTTGGATACAATCACTTTCTCAACAGGCGGCAAAGAACCTGCTATCTGCAGGCACGCCGGTTTTGGCTACTGATATATTGATCAACACTACCATGAATGAAAGGGATATCGCGATTTCGCCCGACGGAACGGAAATGTTTTATTCGGTGTATTTACAGCCATCTCTATTCCACGCCATTATTTATTGCAAAAAAGATAAGGGAGGAAAGTGGTCATCTCCACAGGTCGCTTTGTTTTCTGGAAAATATAGTGATATGGAGCCGGCCTTTGCACCTGATGGAAAGAAATTATTTTTCTCATCGAATAGGTCCGATACATCTTCCAAAAATAAAAACTATGATATATGGTATGTTGAGAAAGTCAATGGACAATGGTTGAATCCAAGGAATGTTGGCGCGCCGATAAATACTCCGGAGAATGAGTATTATCCATCGGTAGCCGCAAATGGTAATCTCTATTTTACTGCTGCATATAAGAAAGGAATCGGTAGGGAAGATATCTACGTGGCGAGGTGGGAGGATGGTAAATACTTAGATCCGGTTGCTCTTGACACAGGAGTTAACAGTGCCTTGTATGAATTCAACGCATTTGTTTCACCGGATGAAAAGTATATCCTGTTTACATCATATGGCAGAAACGATGACAAGGGCAGGGGAGATATTTACCTGAGTACAAGGGATGAAAAAGGAAATTGGCGTCCCGCAAAAAATGTGTGGATGATCAACTCCGATAAACTGGATTATTGTCCATTTGTTAGCTTTGATAGGAAAACTTTATTTTTTACAAGCGAGCGACACTCGATACCCGACTCATTCATTGAAGAGCAGTTGACTTATCAAAAACTAAAATCGCTTCATCAACAGGTTGAAAATGGCGCTGGAAATATTTACCAGGTAAGTTGGGACGCAGTTATGCAAAGCTTGCATTGATGTTAACAAACTTATTATGTCAGAACATGATTGGTCCAGGTTTGTACTTCGCATTCCCGTTACAGCGTCGCGTGAAAAAATTTATAACGCCTGGACTACAAAGCAAGGAATCGAATCCTGGTTTCTACGAAGTGCGGACTTCTTTACACCTCAAAACACACTACGTGGCGAGCAGGAATTCATCCAAAATGGCGACCGATATACATGGTTATGGCATGGATATGATGACGAGACGGTCGAGCACAATGATATTCTTGAAGCAAACGGAGAAGACACAATAAGCTTCGTGTTTGCAGGCCATTGTATTGTAACGGTAGTCATCGGTATGATCGATAAGGAAACAATTGTTCAACTAACACAGAAAAATATTCCGACGGGCGAAGAAGGAAAAGTAAACATCCATATCGGCTGCATGGAAGGGTGGACCTTCTACCTAGCCAATCTAAAGTCAGTTCTTGAAGGCGGCATCGACCTTCGAAATCGGAATGTGAATATTGGCAAAGTGGTAAATGCGTGAAACAGAGCTCAGAATTCTGAATTCTGCATTCTCCATTCATCTCTTCAAAAGCTTACTATTCACTATCCTTTCCATCACTTCATCTTTTTGATATTTTGAGATAGGAACCTTGAACGAATGGATATGAATAATGTTTCCTTCAATGGAGTTAATACTATCGATCGAGACAATGAATGATTTATGAGGTTGAATGAATTCTTTTGCAGGAAGCTTCTCCTTCAATGAAGCTAAGGTGAGATGAGTGATGATCCTTCTGTCCTTGGTTTGAATGGCAACATAATTTTCAAGGGCCTCAACAAACAGGATTTCCTGAAAATGTATTTTCTCCAGCTTATTGTCTGCCTTTACAAAGAAGTAATCATCATTCGCCACTGCCTCTTGCGACTGGAAGTACTCGTACGCTTTGTTGGCAGCCTTAAAAAAACGTTGAAAGGAGATTGGTTTGAGCAGATAATCCAAAATATCAAGATCAAATCCCTGTACTGCATATTTCTCGTATGCAGTGGTGAATATTATCTTAGGAGCGCTGGAAAGATTTTTTAAGAATTCAATGCCGGTCATGTAGGGCATCTCGATATCCAGGAAAAGCAAGTCTACAGATTTGTGCCTGATAAGCTCGTTCAGTTGCAAAGCATCTTCACATACTCCTGTTAACTCAAGAAAGTCTATCTTTTCGATGTAACCCTGTAAGCCTTTCCTGGCAAAGGGTTCATCATCTGTAACAATGCACTTGATCATCATGGGTGTCTAAATTAAAAAGAGTTTTTAGAACATACCTATTCAATTATTGGTTGCACAGCATTCGCATTCAATTTCAACAGCGCGATAAAATGCGAATTATTTTTTTGCAAGGTAAGTTCGTGCTTTCCGGGATACAGTAAATGAAGGCGTCTTTTAAGATTCTCCAGTCCTATTCCCCCTTCTCTTACAGGAACTTCCCCAACAGGAATAGAATTGACCACTTCGAAATCTATGCCCGATGCACTCTTCTTAGCTGTTACACTCATCTCATATTCACCCCCGATATATTTAAATGCATTTTCAACAAGCGGCAAAAAAAGCAATGGATATACCTGTTGTCCTTTCAGTGAAGGATCGAAACTTACCTCGAGTTTTAATTTGTCTGAGCTCCTCACCTTTTGCAACTCGATAAAATTTTTCAGATAGTTTATTTCCTGTCCCACGGAAACGGTTTGTTGCTGGTCGTACAATTGGTAACGGAGCAGATCTGAAAATTTCTCTACGCTCTTTTTAGCATCTCCTACATTTTCATCCATCTGGAAATAAATAGTGTTCAATGCATTGAATAGAAAATGTGGATGGTACTGTGCTTTTAAAAATTTTAGTTCGGTCTGCAACTGGTCGTTCGTTATTTTTTCCAGCTGCAGTTTATTATCAACATATGCCTTAAGATAGTAGTTGCCGCGAACGATGGCAAAATACAGCAATACATAAAGTATGGGAAGGATATTTGTAATTACAAAATCGTTTAACTGCAGGCCATCATCTGTCAGCGCCACCATCGGAATTATAGTGCAATTTAGAAGAATCGCGCAGGCGAGATAAACGGTTACAAATTCCCGAAGGATTGTTCTTCCCGTAATGCCCGGACTTGTTCGCTTATTAAACTGACGAATAAAATAGTCCAATAAAAATTGGATCATGTAGCTGACTATGATCACTGAACCGATCTCTATCGCATTAGTGTGAAAAGGCCTTTTCCAAAATTGGAACCCTCCCTGGATATCATTTACCAGGCGGATACTCGTGTAAATAATCAATCCGAATAAAATAGGGAATATGTATTTCCAGAAGACTTTCATGTAAGACAATTTACAACATTCATGCGCCGGTTTCAGCAGGTATCATCAACACATCATGCGAAGTTGTTTTCGGAAGGGGCTTTGCTTCACCTAACTTTTTGAGAGGCGACATTCCGAAAAGATATCGCAGCACATTATTCGGACGTATAATCAAATGATAGATGAGCATGCTTAGCGCAAAGGTTACCAACACTATGAAAATATACTTGGATAAAATGGAATCCGACACCTGAACCACGTAATAAGCGAGGATAACAATAATAGTTTGATGAAGAATATAAAATGGATAAACGGCTTCATTCACATAGTCTAATATCTTGCGTTTTTTGTTGATATATTTTTTGCCATAACCAATTAAGGCAAATATCCAGAACCAGGCTGTTGCAGGATAAAGCGCAAGGAAGGCATAGGTTCGCCAGTCGGTTTTCCAGTTTGCAAGTGTATCCCATGGCTCTATGCCGTTCCACCTGACGTAGTTGATGGAGATTATTGTTAAAAATGCCAGGAGCAGTGATGTGCGCCGGTTCCTCTGAAGGCTTTCAGTTATCCCTCCAAAAACAATACATACGAAGCCAACAACCAGAAACAAAAACCAATATGGCAGACTTGCCCAATCATGGATAAGATCATTTGTTTGCGGAAATTGGAGGGTTAGGGCAGTATAGACAATCACACTTGGGAGAATAAGGAGATACGCCCATTTTCCTCTTGCCACCAACTGTAAGCGCCCGCTCCATATTCTTTCTTTGTTCTTCATAACCCATATAAAGAAGGGCGCGGCAATAAGGTTATAGATAAAAAGATAGAGGATAAACCATAGATGGTGCCAACTAGTGTTGCCCTCCGGATAAGGTTGCCCTTCAAATATGCGCGGATAAAAATCAAAATAATTCCCGGTGAATCCCTGGGTTAATCGCTCCATGTATATCTGAGGAGGAACGATCACCAACATACCAAACAAAAGCGGTATCATGAGGCGGTGAAACCTCACTTTGATAAATTGACCGGCATTCTTTTTCATTAGAATGAAATAGGACACTCCACCTGATATAAAAAACAATAGTGGCATCCTGAATCGGCTTAACCAAAAATTGAATTCTGTAAACAGGTAACTAGTGTCTTTATTTTTGATATGCCATCCTTCCTCCGCGGCAAATGGCATCGCAGAATGAAATACGAGTACACCAAGAATGGCCAACATCCTTAACCAGTCCAGATAGCTTTGGCGGTTGGCTTGTGAGTTGTGAGCGGTGAGTGGTGAGTGCTCAACAGAGTCCATCGTTTTAAATTTTCACAAAAGTATTCCGCCTGTGCACCTTCAAAAAATTAGTTTGACGTATAGACGGTTGTGAGTGGTCAGTGGTCAGTTGTGAGGAGTCAATTGTGAGCTGTTAGTTGTGAGTCGTGAGTGTTCAATGCGAATGGTCGATGGTGAATAATCGCTCATCGCGCATGATTGAGTGCAGTGCACAAAGTTCAAATGATGAAATTCAAGTGAATTACCATTCAGCATTGACCATTCACCACACCGACTCACAACTGACAATTGACCCCTTCACAACTGACCACCCACAACTGACGACTCACAACTCAATTTGTTATTCTCCTTCGCATCTAATATTTTTGCCACCCTAAATCGACCAATAAATGGCAAGATCAATTGCGTTCCGGGAGGCCTTACGTGAAGCGATGAATGAAGAGATGAGACGGGATGAAAAAGTTTTTTTGATGGGAGAGGAGGTCGCCGAGTACAACGGTGCCTATAAAGTGAGCCAGGGAATGCTGGATGAATTTGGACCAAAAAGGGTAATTGACACTCCTATATCTGAACTCGGTTTTACGGCCGTTGCAGTTGGAGCAGCCCAGAACGGGTTAAGACCAATTGTAGAATATATGACGTGGAACTTTGCCGTTCTTGCCTTAGATCAAATTCTCAATACCGCTTCTAAAATGCTGGCAATGAGCGGTGGACAATTGGGTTGTCCAATCGTTTTTCGCGGACCAAACGGATCTGCGGGCCAGTTAGGGGCCCAACACTCTACAGCTTTTGAAAGTTATTACGCGAATATTCCCGGGATGAAAGTAATCTCTCCTTCAAACCCCTATGATGCCAAAGGCTTGCTGAAATCTGCGATACGCGATAACGACCCCGTGATTTTTATGGAAAGTGAAGTCACGTACGGCGAGAAGGGAGAAGTGCCCGAGGAGGAATACCTGATACCAATAGGCAAGGCAGATGTGAAGAAACAGGGAACCGATGTAACCATCGTCTCTTTCAATAAAATGATGAAGGTGGCTTTAGGAGCTGCGGTGGAATTAGAAAAAGAAGGAGTGAACGCGGAAGTGATCGATCTTCGAACCATCCGTCCGCTCGACTGGATGACCATCCTGGAGAGTGTCAAGAAAACCAATCGACTTGTTATTGTTGAAGAGCAATGGCCGTTTGCGTCCATTTCATCTGAAATCGCGTATCGAATCCAGAAGGAAGGATTCGACTATCTGGATGCTCCAATTCGCCGGATTACTTCTGCAGATGCTCCCATGCATTATGCTCCAAACCTTGCTGCGCTTGCCCAACCAGATGTTCCCAGAACCGTGAAACTGGTTAAGGAAGTGATGTATTTGAAAAAATAGTTACAAAATCCTTTTGCTTTATAGAAATGGGAAAGCCGGAGCATGCTCCGGCTAACTTTTTTATGACTTTCTGGTTTTAGTTATTGTAAGATATTCAATGCTGTTGCGCAGAGAGACACTATTGCATATACGCAACCAAGTACAACGCTTCCTAAAAATACTAACCTAATGATTGTGCTGCCAACTGCGGGAGGAATTTGAGTCTGGGTTTTCATAGTTACTCTTTTGAGTGAAGAATTGGATTGTTGTTTTTGTTTCGGGCTCCGGCTAAAATAAAAAGAAAAAAGCGTTCATGCAAGTAAAAAAACTTAAAATTCTTTCGTAGCCTCTTTCTTTTCACCATTTCTTCAGTTCTTCCGCTTTAAAGAGCCATTCAGGCGTGTAAATCAGTGGCTTATCATTTACCTCGTACCAGGGGCTAAGCTCTTTGTTTAGAGGATTTTTGAGGATATGCATGTCCTGGGCAGGCATATAGCTTTGAGCAAGGAGGTATATTTTCTTACCATGTCGATTAACGGCCATATCAACGACAATAACAGCATGCCCGGGTGAACCACCTGTTATCAAGACATCGCCACTCTGCATGTCCTGGAAATTTGCCTTTTTCAACTGCTTTTCGAGTGAGATCGTTCCGCAATGAGAATAAACTTTCTCGAGATACCGGTCGAACGACTCATCAGACGAACTCGAATATTGATACTTTTTGCCATTGTTATCAGCAAAGCAAATCTCTCCGTACCTGGAGTTATCGTATAAGAATTGCGCTCTCAAACGCATAACCGCGTCAGCACATTGCTGCAAGTCCTTTTTACCAACAGGGATATCAAGCACTGCGAATTGCGCTGATTGGTTTGATTTCAGTTGACCATTATATAAATACACTGTTGGATCATTTTTAAGCCGAATGGTACGAAGCCACATTGCAAAGGATTTATCGTATGCAGTGGTTCTTTTAAAACCCACAGGAGTAACAATATTCCCAATGGTTTGAATTATCCGTCTCTCTGGAGTATGCGAGATCGTGATGTCCGATCCGGCAGTTGCTGCTTTATTCTTATATGTAACCGATTGAAATAATATTAACTGTGGCAGAATTATTGTCATGAGCAGGTTCGGTCTCATATCGTTATTTTTGAAGCTTATTGGGTAGGATGCCTGCTCATAAATATTTCCACACCAAAGATTGTTAAAAGACTATGTCCAACATTCTGATCATTGATGATGAAAAAGCGATTCGTAAAACTCTCAGTGAAATTCTCTCATACGAAGGTTATAAAATTGAGGAGGCTTCAGACGGTGAGGAAGGATTAAAAAAGTTCAGGGAAAAATCATACGATGTGGTACTCTGCGATATCAAGATGCCCAGGCTTGATGGTCTTGAATTTCTCGATAAGGCCAGGGAAGCCAATCCTGATGTTCCGGTAATTATGATATCGGGTCACGGTACTATCGAAACTGCTGTCGAGGCAGTAAAGAAGGGCGCATACGATTATATCTCAAAGCCGCCAGATCTGAACCGCTTACTGATTACGATACGAAATGCGAAAGACAAGACAAACCTTGTTGCTGAAACAAAAGTGCTTAAGCGCAAAGTGAGTAAGGTAGAGGAAATGATCGGTGAAAGCGGACCTATTCAAAAAATAAAGGAAACCATTGATAAAGTAGCTCCTACAGAAGCGCGCATTTTAATAACCGGAGAAAATGGGGTGGGAAAGGAGTTAGTCGCACGGTGGGTGCACGAGAAAAGCAACCGCGCGTCGGGGCCATTGGTTGAAGTGAATTGTGCGGCCATTCCCAGTGAACTAATCGAGAGTGAATTATTTGGACATGAAAAAGGCTCATTCACTTCCGCCGTTAAACAACGTATTGGGAAATTCGAACAAGCACATTCGGGAACACTGTTCCTCGACGAGATTGGAGACATGAGCCTGAATGCACAGGCAAAAGTGCTTCGGGCGCTACAAGAGGGAAAAATAACAAGAGTGGGCGGTGATAAGGATATCAATGTCGACGTAAGAGTGATTGCTGCAACAAACAAAGATCTCTTAAAGGAAGTGGACGAAAAAAATTTCCGTCTTGACTTATATCATCGCTTAAGCGTTATCATCATCCATGTTCCTTCGCTGAACGACAGGAAGGCAGATATTCCATTACTTGTCGATAAGTTCCTGACGGATGTTTGCTCAGACTATGGCATAGCAAAAAAGAATATTGACAATACTGCTCTCGACGCTTTAAAACAACATGATTGGTCTGGAAATATCCGTGAACTTAGAAATGTGGTCGAACGTTTAGTGATACTAGGTGGTAAGGTTATTACCGATGAGGATGTTGAGATGTACGTTTTGCCAAAAAACAAGTAGCATGCAGCATGTATATTGCATAAGTGGGTTAGGTGCTGATGAAAGAATATTTTGCAAACTGGATCTTCCTGGATGTACATTTCATTTTGTGCGCTGGATACAACCGGAAATTCGCGAAAGCATCGATACCTACGCGATGCGCATTAGTCAGCAGATTACACACGATCAACCTGTTTTGATGGGTGTTTCATTCGGAGGAATGATGGCGATTGAGTTGGCAAAGATTCTCGCTGTTGATAAGGTCGTACTTATTTCGAGCATTAAATCTTTCAACGAACTGCCGGCATGGATGAAAATTTGTGGCAGATACAAATTCGATAAACTTCTTCCCTCAAAGCCACTTCACACAATACGTCCTTTGAAAGCGCTACGGCCTGTTCAGAATTACTTCTTGGGAACAAAATCAGAAGAGGAAAAAGCAATAGCAAATCATTTCCGGGACCATGTAGATCCTTTGTACCTGAGGTGGTCGATTAACCAGATCCTCAATTGGAGAAACGATTGGATGCCCGAGCACATGTACCATCTGCATGGCGAAAACGATCATATCTTTCCTCTCAAGCGCGTCAACCCAACACACGTTGTTCCAAACGCGGGACATTTTATGGTGATGAATAAGTGTAATGAGATCAGCGAGATATTGAGAAGTATTCTATAAGTTTCGCAGCTAATTACTTGTGTCTTTCGTGACCACCAGGAAAAACAAATCTATTTATTACAAAATGCAAGCATAGCTTCTGAATCTCTCAATATACGCAGATTAGGTGGAGGAGAATCAACCTTCCTTGCCTGGGGACCTGAAAAGGAAATTTCTTTGTCAGGATATGCCTGGGAAAGTTTCGCCAGGTATGCATTTAAATCACTCGATAACAAATTCGTCACCAGGTGGCAATGAATCTGCGTGATTTGATGTTGCAAACAAAAGTCGCTGAGCACTTCCAGCCGCGCGTTCTTTCCAACGTAAACGCAGGACACGCCATTCTTCTTCAATAAATACTGCATAAATAAAATGGGTATCTCATGATGCTCTCCTTCCGGTGCAAATAGCAATACCTTTCTGGAGCCTTCCTGACTCGATCTATCAAGTCCGTCGGTAGCAACGAGAATCTTTTTGACGACAAGAGCACTCGCGAAATGTTCCTGTGCAGGACTTACCGTATCTGTCATCCATAACAATCCAATCTTATTCAACAATGGAAAGAGAATTTGAATTACGGCCTTTTCAAAACCGAGGTGAAGGATAAGGTTGTGAAGGATCTTTTCAAACCGCTGTTGATCAAAATCGATTGAAGCTTCGGTAAGCTGGTTGACAAAGACCTGGTAATTTTCCTTGCCGGCAGTTGTATCAAGGGCAAGTTTTTTTACTTCATCTTCCGACAAACTTGCGATCCTGGAGATCTTATAACCATTATGGTACAGGAAAGCGACCCGCAAGATGTATTTCAGATCTTCGTTGTCATATAGCCGGTGCTTGCTCTCCTTCCGCTTTGGATTTAACAAACTATACCGTTGTTCCCAAATTCGCAGGGTGTGAGCCTTGATCCCGGTTAGATTTTCAATATCGCTGATAGAAAAAAAGTTCATGACTGTAACAAAACACAATTTGCTGCAACTAATATGTGACTATCATTCATAAGTTATAACTATTATGCCAGAGTTGTTTTTTAGCAAATCTTTGGTACTGAAAGCTTTCGGATGACAATTAATATGGTATTTTTGCCCACAATTTTAAATAACCTCTAATGCATTCAAGTGACATCCTGGTTTTAGTTCTCATTTCTCTTTTGCTTGTTCTTTTGCCGGCTCCCGGGTTATACAAGATGTTTCAGAAGGCCGGTATCCCTGCATGGAAGGCATTCGTTCCCTACCTTAATACCTGGGAAATCCTGAATGCGGCAAAGATAAAAAGGCATTGGTTTTTCTGGCAATTTATACCTGTGGCGGGATGGTTTATTAGTTTGTGGTTGTTTATCGAGTTCGCCAAACTGTTCGGTAAGTTCAGACTGTACCAACATGCCTTAACAGCAATGGTATCTTTTTTATATTTCCCGTATATCGGTTTTAATCATAAGGACCGGTATCTTGGTGTCGAACAGGTAAAGAAACACAAGAAATCTCCTGCAAGGGAATGGATCGATGCGGCGGTATTTGCGATCGTAGCGGCGACACTTATCCGCACTTTTGTATTTGAAGCGTACACAATACCCACCGGATCGATGGAAAAAACGCTGTTGATTAACGACTTTTTGTTTGTTAGCAAGCTAAGTTATGGACCCCGCCTTCCAAATACGCCCCTCGCCGTTCCGTTTGTACATCACACTGTCCCCGGGATTGGTTCCAAGTCCTATTCGGAAACCATTAAAATTCCTTATACCCGTTGGTTTGCAAGTCCGATAAAAAGGAATGATGTCGTGGTATTCAACTTTCCCGCTGGCGATACACTAACACAGGAACTTGATTCAAAGGATCCTTATTATGACATTTTACGACGTGAAGAGCAACAAATATATAACCAGCTGAAAGCACAGATCAAAGACGACAACCAGTTGCGTGAGATCAGTTATTCCAGGGCCCGTGATAATGTTTGGAATTCGTACACGATTAAAACACGGCCTGTTGATAAGCGTGAGAATTATATCAAAAGGTGCGTTGGAATTGCCGGCGATGTTATAGAGATCAAAGATGATGTGGTTTATATAAATGGAAAGCAAGAACCTCCTCCACCACATTCACAGCTTCATTACATTGTGACGGTCAACAATGCGGCGCTCGATCCAGATGTGATGAAGGAAGAGTATAATCTGGATTATGATAAAGGTGATTATGCAGAAACAGGCAAACCTAATGAATATGAAATAGCCCTTACAGCGGTCGCGAAAGACAAGATGCTGAAGAACGGATTTGCAAAAAGCATTGTCCTTCATTACGGCTATAATGCAGGTGGCGGTGAGGTATATCCTTACGACACTATTCATAAGTGGACAAGAGACAAATTTGGCCCTGTGCAAATACCAGCCAAAGGAGTTCCGATCACTCTAACTGCAGAAAACATTTCAATCTATGAAAGAGCCATCCGTGTATACGAGAACAATAAGGTGGATGTTAGAAATGGAAAGATTTATATAAATGACAAGGAAGCGAACCAGTATAGTTTCAAAATGAATTATTACTGGATGATGGGAGACAACAGGCAGGATTCACAGGACAGCAGGTATTGGGGATTTGTTCCGGAAGACCATATCGTGGGAGAGGCCTGGCTTATATGGATGAGCTGGGATACGGGTATACGCTGGAAACGGATGTTCAATACGATCCATTAAAAAAAGATATGTACTTTTAAAAAATCCTTCTGGCAATCAGGAGGATTTTTTTTCTCTTAAGAGTAAAAAATGAAAAAAAGTTATTCATTCTCTGTTGACGTGTACGACTCCGTTGAGGCCCTCCCGAAGGAAGATGCTTTACTCCTTGAAAAGGCGCAACAGGTTACCGCGCAGGCCTATGCGCCGTATTCTGATTTCCACGTGGGAGCAGTCGCAAAAATGGCGAATGGAGAACTTCTAAGCGGCACTAACCAGGAAAATGCATCCTATCCCATTGGCATATGCGCCGAAAGAGTGCTGCTTTCAGCTGCTTCTGTGGTGTACCCGGATATGCCTATCGATTGTATTGCAATCAGCTATAACAATCTGCATGGCGAAAGCGATCACCCGATCGCTCCTTGCGGCGTTTGCCGTCAGTCCCTTCATGAGTATGAAGAAAGAATGAATCATCCTATCAGGCTTATCCTCGGAGGAATGAAAGGGAAAATTTATGTTGTGGAGCAAGCGGGCCAATTGCTTCCACTCGCCTTTACAAAAAACGAACTTTTATAGATTAGATTTTTATCAGGATGCGTCCCATCATTTTTCCCTGGAGGATACCATCAATGTAAGTATTGTTCAGATCATCAAGCGTTACTTCTTTTGCAATTACAGGAAGTTTATCTTTTATATTCCAGTCCTCCGATAACAACCCCCAAATTGCTTGTCTTTTTTCCATCGGTGTTTCTGCTGACCCGATGCCGACAAGATTCACGCCGTTTAGAATAAACGGGTAGACAGTTGTATTGATATCCGGTGAATCTACTAATCCGGTACTTGCTATACAACCTTCCAGCTTACACGCTTTCAATAACGTAGTCAGCGTATTTCCGCCTACAGTATCGATCGCGCCAGACCATTTTGGTTTTAGTAAAGCTTTACCTGATTGATCGTTGACAAATTCACGCGATTGAATTTTTGTAGCTCCAAGATGATGAAGATACTCGCTTGCCTGAGTTTTCCCCGTGATCGCGATCACGTCATATCCCGCCTTGGCGAGAATAGCGACAGCCACGCTTCCAACGCCACCGGTTGAGCCTGTAACAACGATTGGACCATCGGAAGGCAATTGACCCAACAATTGCATCTTATATAACGCCAATGCAGCCGTAAAACCGGCCGTACCAATTATCATGCATTCTTTCAAAGAATATTCTGCGGGCTTCGGCACAATCCAATTTCCTGGCACGCGAATGTACTCAGCCATTCCGCCGTCCGTGTTCATTCCAAGGTCGTATCCTGTGACAATTACCTCTTCGCCCGTTGCAAAATTTGAATTGCGGCTTATCTCAACGACACCCGCCGCATCGATACCAGGCGTATGTGGAAATTTTTTTGTGATTCCTTTGTTGCCGGTGGCGGACAAAGCATCTTTATAATTGAGTGAGCTGTATTTTACTTTTATCAATACTTCACCGGCTGGTAAATCGTCGATCTCCCTTTCAGCTATACTCCTTTCAAACTTCCCTGCTGATGTTTCAATGACCCTAAGCGCTCTAAACGACATGTTGCAATTTGTGATTTCAGGTTATCAGAAAAAGCTCCTACTCTATACTTTCGTTGGATGCGAGAAGTCTTTCATAGATGGAATAATTCTCGTCATCAAAACAAACAAATAATATTGATTCAATGGTATGATCGCGAGAAATAAATTTTCTTACTTCTTGCAGGGCAATTTCTGCAGCTTCCTTTTTTGGAAAATGATATACGCCTGTACTGATATTAGGAAAAGCGATTGACTTCACGTTGTTTTGTACAGCAAGTAGAAGTGAGTTGCCGTAACAATTTGCAAGAAGTTGCCTTTCCTGTGTCCGGCCGCCGTTCCAGATCGGGCCGACTGTATGAATAACATATTTCGCCTGGAGATCACCAGCGGTAGTGACAACCGCTTCGCCGACTTGACAGCCCCCCTGCGTGTCCCGTATCTGTATACATTCCTGCAAGATCGCTGGCCCGCCAGCCCGGTGAATGGCGCCATCGACACCACCGCCGCCCAGTAGCGAAGTGTTTGCAGCATTTACAATGGCGTCAGCCTTTATACGGGTGATGTCTCCCTGGATTACGGCAAGTTTCGTTTTCATTAAAATAAGGTTTGAACCCCGTTTGCTATTTTGTTTTCCAATTCAAGTAAGCGTCTTTTTCTCCAAAGCCCACCACCATAGCCCACAAGTTCCCTGTTTGATCCGATAACCCGGTGACAGGGAACGATGATACAAATATTATTCTTCCCGTTGGCCGACGCTGCTGCTCTGATAACTTTCGAATCCCCCAGGCGCCTCGATAGTTCAAGGTAGCTGATCGTTTTTCCATACGGAATGTGGACGAGCTCGTGCCACACTTTCTGTTGGAACTCCGTTCCAGACTGATTAATAGGTAAATCAAAAACCCGTCGTTCACCATGAAAGTACTGTATCAGTTGTTCAATCGCCTCGATAATCAGTTCAGGTATTTCTCCGGCATTTGTATTCTCGCCTGCATGTTGACGAGGCTCATCTTCAAATAGCATCTCCCTGATATAACTCTCCGTTCCTGAAACCCTGATCGCTCCAAGAGGTGAATGATAATATGTAGTGAAAACAGACATTTTTGTGAGTAGTGAGTT
>DAINQQ010000025.1:0-19303 GCA_036742645.1 Flavitalea sp. | reverse complement strand
TAATTCCTGACTTTACGTTAAGCACTATATCGAGCGTACTTCGTATTCTAACCTCATACTTCATACTTAACACATCGTACATCACACACCTGACATCCCACATCCGACATTCACCCGATCTTGCCTCCATTCTCCACTTCTCTTTCCGGTTGTAATAAAACTACTTCTTTTTGATCGGTATAAACTCCTAATACCAGACACTCGCTGAAGAAATTGGCAATTTGTCTCAGAGGAAAATTGACTACGGCGACTACCTGTTTGCCGATCAATTCGTCTTTTGTGTAAAGACTTGTTATCTGTGCAGACGATTGCTTGATTCCCAGCTCTCCGAAATCGATTTTAATTTGGTAAGAGGGCTTTCTGGCTTTTGGAAAATCTGTAACTTCCGCAATTGTTCCGACCCTGATATCAAGTTTTTCAAAATCGTCCCAGGTAATTGTCATTGAAAATTTTTTTCAAAAATAAATCTACAAATTCATGAAACGTACAGCTACTGCCGTTTGGAACGGCTCTGGAAAAGATGGAAACGGAAAATTAACGACACAAAGCTCAACATTACAGGGAACGCAGTATTCTTATAAGTCGCGATTTGAGGAAGGTACGGGAACGAATCCAGAAGAATTAGTGGCTGCAGCCCACGCAGGGTGCTTTAGTATGAAATTAAGTTTTATTCTGGGAGCCGCGGGCTTTGAACCGGAAAGTATTGAAACAAGTGCAGCAATCAATTTTGAAAATAGCATACTCACGAATTCTCATCTTACGGTAAAGGCAAAGGTTCCCAAAATCGATGCTGAAAAATTCAAAGTATGCGCTGAAGAGGCGAAGGCAACCTGTCCTATAAGCAAGGCATTAAATATGTCGATTACGATGGACGCCTCGCTCGCGTAAATTCAATACACGTTTATGAAATCAAAAGCGAAAAGAGGGTTGAACCAATCCCGACGTGATTTTTTAAGGAACACTTCTATAGCAGCAACCGGTTTTTTCATTGTGCCAAGGCATGTATTGGGAAGAGGTTTTGTAGCACCAAGTGACAAATTAAATATGGCAGGGATCGGTGTGGGCGGTAAAGCAGAGGTCAATCTTCCATACGCATTTAACAACGGCTCAGATAATATCGTTGCACTTTGTGATGTGGATGATCGAATGGCCGTTAACGCCAGGAAGAAATGGCCGAAGGCCCTGTATTACCGCGACTATCGTGAACTGTTGGACAAAGAACACAAGAATATCGACGCTGTCATTATCACCTCGCCCGACCACATGCATGCAGTCCAGGCGTTGCCGGCTATGCAATTGCAAAAACATGTGTACTGTGAAAAGCCGCTAACTCATGATATTCATGAGGCAAGAATTCTTACGCAGGCTGCCAAAAAATTCAAGGTTGTTACGCAGATGGGAAACCAGGGCAGTAGCGGGGATGATACACGTCTTATTGAAACGTGGATACAAGGCGGTTTGATCGGCGACATACATACTGTGCATGTATGGACGAACAGACCGGTTTGGCCGCAGGGTATTGCCACGCCGACTGGCAAATTCGATATTCCCAAAGAAGTCGACTGGAATCTGTGGCTTGGAACTGCACCTCTCCGCGATTTCAATCCTACATACCTGCCAGCAACATGGCGCGGATGGACAGACTTTGGTACTGGCTCGCTGGGCGACATGGGATGTCATTTTATAGATGTTCCTTACCGGGCATTGCAGCTTCAATACCCTGTTTCAGTTGAATGCAGCGTTGGCTCGGTGTATACAGGATTTTTTAAGGAAGCAGTCTTTACAGACAGTTATCCACCTTCGTCAAAAACACATATTCTGTTTCCGGGGCGTAACGGCAAGCCCCCGGTTGAAATGATATGGTACGATGGTGGGATCAAACCAAAACGTCCAGACGAATTGTTACCTGATGAACCAATGGCTGAGTTGGATGGTGGAATCATTTTCGAGGGAACCAAAGGAAAATTAATTGCGGGATTATTCGGAAGAAATCCGACATTATTACCTTCTAAGAAAATGAAGGACATCAAACTTCCCGAATCGAAATTTCCATTTGTTGAGAAAGGTTCTGAAGGCCATCAGCAGCAATGGGTACAAGCCTGCAAAAAAGGCTACGGCGCTTATACGAGTTCGGCATTTGAGATGTCGGGACCGCTAACTGAAACTGTTTTAATGGGTAATCTCGCCATTAGAAGTTATAATTATTCCGAAACCAATTCGAAAGGGAGTAAAGTTTATCCCGGAAGAAAGAAATTATTATGGGACGGACCAAACATGAAGATTACCAATTTTGACCCCGCAAACCAATTCGTAAAAAGGAACTACCGCGAAGGCTGGAAACTGGAGTCATGATCCCGGCAATAATTACACGCGGGTATTAGCCTAAGTTGAATGAATATTTACTAATTTGGAAACCTGTTTGCTAAAACGAATCAGCAAGCATAGTTTAAATCACAATTTGCCAAAATGAAAAAAGAGAACAATTCTGACAAGTCAAGAAGAGATTTCTTAAAAAACACTTCACTCGCAGCGACAGGATTTTTTATTGTACCCCGCCATGTTTTGGGAAGAGGCTTTGTAGCGCCCAGTGACAAACTTCGTATCGCAGGCATCGGAGCCGGAGGAAAGGGACAAAGCGATCTATCGGAATTCGCCAAAAGCCCGAAGGCTTCCATCGTTGCATTATGTGATGTAGATGACCGGAGTGCTGCGAAATCAAGAGCGAATTTTCCCAGTGCGAAGTATTATAAGGATTTCAGGGAAATGCTCGACAAAGAAAAAAATAACATTGACGCCTGCTCTATCTCCACGCCGGACAATACACATGCGGTAGCAACACTCGCTGCAATGCAACTAGGTAAGCATGTGTATACACAAAAGCCACTCACTCATGATATCTACGAAGCGAGAGTACTGACGGAAGCTGCTAAAAAATATAAGGTTGTGACACAAATGGGCAACCAGGGCGGCTCCGGTGATGGTGTGAGAAAGATGAAGGAGATGGTAGATGCCGGCTTAGCAGGAGATGTGCACACTGTTCACTGTTGGACGAATCGCCCGGTGTGGCCACAAGGGATCCCAACCCCGACAGGGCAATTTGAGATTCCGAAAGAACTTGATTGGGATTTATGGTTAGGACCTGCTAAAAAAATTGATTACAACCCTAACTACCTGCCCTTTAACTGGCGGGGATGGTGGGCGTTTGGTACAGGGGCGCTCGGAGATATGGCTTGCCACATCATGGATCCTGTGTTCCGTATTTTACCGATCGATTATCCAAGTGAAGTTCAGGCAAGTGTAAGCGGAAACTGGAAGGGATTTTTCGCTGAAGGTAATTATGTTGACAGCTGTCCTCCATCTTCGATCATCCATTTAAGTTACCCCCGGAAAGATGGAAAAGGAAAGATCAAGGTTTCATGGATGGATGGGGGCTTGTTACCGGAAAGACCTGACGAGCTTGGCCCTGATGAAGAAATGGGTAATTGGGATGGCGGGGTGATATTCGAAGGGACGAAAGGAAAGATCATGGCTGATTGTTATGGTGCCAATCCGAGGTTATTGCCAACTAAACTGATGAAAGAGACGACGATGCCGGCCGAGAAGTTGAAGAGGGTTCCGGAAGGGCATTATGTACAATGGGTAAATGCGTGTATAGAAGGCTATGGAAAAGGTGTGACAAGTTCTCCCTTCGAATATGCAGGACCGTTTACAGAAAGCATTCTCATTGGAAACCTTGCCATCCGCAGCTGGATGATGCAGAATCCAAACATGAAGGGCTGGGGCGATAAATACCTCGGGCGTAAGAAGTTATTGTGGGATGCAAAAAATATGAAGATCACCAATTTCGACGAAGCCAACCAATTCGTGAAACGCGAATATCGCGATGGTTGGAAATTGGCCTTCTAACGCCAATAGACGCGAATACAGAGACTCGCTTTTAGCCACGAATTATCACGAAACCCATTCGTGGCAATTCGTGTAATTCGGGTCTAAATTTTTAACACGGGGCGGGCGCTCTACCTGTAACTTTAATCAGTGATCAAATCCGCGAGAGCCATCAATTCTTTTTGCTTATACCTGTTCTTTTCATCATCGAAACACTTACTGAATTCTTCGAGCAGGGTTTGAATGATACGTTTATTGTTGAGCGGCTTGAAATAAGAAGGTACCGGCGGTACATTGATCCGCTTGAAATAAGTTTCTACGTCTTTATGTGTGAATACCTGTCCGCTGATCGGGTCAATGAAAAATTCTGTTTTATATAAAGGATCTTCCGCATGTCGTGTGAAATCGTAGTCTGATTTGAAATATCCCAATACAAATTGCTTTGGAATATTGATCGCCCTGATTGGAACATCGAGCAACTCGCTCAACACAAGATATACAATACCGTTAGCAATCGCGTTTCCACGCTTGGTTTCAAGTTGCTTGTTGATTAAAAATTCTTCCGGTTGCTGGTATCCAACCTCAGTGCCTTTTAAGCTGAAGTAATTATAGAGAATGCTTGTAAGTACATTTATTTGTTCAAGAGGAGTAAGATAACTGTTAAGCTCAAGCCAGATATTGCGACGAAGCTTTTCAATGTCCTGGTAAACTTGAGTGGTTGTTAATTCAGGGTATTGAAACCGTGCAACCATCAGGGCGCCTGTTAGCAGATCCTGGTGTGCATTTTTATTCCATTGTTGGAATTCTTCTGTAAGGTCACGGTAATGCAGTCGGTGGATAAGAAGTTCAATGCGTTCCTGTATCTCTTCACTGATCGTATTCTCCCATAGATTTTCAAGGTTCGGAATTATCCCCTTTCCATAATCCACAATTCGGTTCGACACAGCTCCAAAAACTTCTTCGTCAGGATCATCAATTAAAACGAAGAGTGCCGAAATTTCTCTGTTTTGTTCCATAGTCTACAATTAGGGTTATGGTATATGACCATAAAATTTTCAAATCAAGATCGGCGAACTTTATAAAACTCTGCTAAAAATCTTTTCCACAAACTCAAATCCAATGTTCATTTCTCTGAATAATGCAAATTAAAAGCCATCGGTTCGATTAGAAAATTCAGAGCTTAACGAGAGGAACCCGTTAAAATAACGCTGCAGTTCATCCTGCTCGTCTTTATCTCTGACGACCCGCTTTGGTATAACGATGGCATGATAGGAGTTCGTATATAGATAATAACTATTCGGCGTTTCAGTTTTCTTGACGATGGCATCCCAATCATATTTACTGTGCGAAACTTTATCCTGATCGATTATTCCTGCTTCAGAAATGATGATCTCAGATTCATCGAGCACATGCTGGTTCTCGGGCTCTGCAATGATTTGTGTTGTTCTCCGCCTGATAGACTTTTTAATCAAAAAAGGAACCAGGAAAAAATACAAGATCCCGATAGTCGCAAAAACGGTTAGGTCTATCTCAATCCGGTGACTATGATTCGTAAAAATATAGAGTACCGCAATAATGCTATACAAGGCTAAGACCCTTGCATAATACCTGATCCTGTAAGATTTTTTATGCGGCGCAGCCCAGGCAGTATAATAATTATACTCAAAGTATTCTTCCTCTGTAAGGCTGAATTTAAAAGATAGCATATTGAAAAAGCTGTCTGACCGTCTCGCGCCGACATGCGATGGTGATTTGTTCATCTGCCGAAATCAGATCAGATAGTCAGACCTTGAGTTAAACTCCTGTCTGACCGTATCGGTCTGACATGCGATGGTGATCGTTCATATCCCGAATCAGGTCAGACGGAGACCTTCAACCCTGGTGTAACTTTCTTGCTGACCGTCCGGGTCTCACAGGACTTCAAGCAGTTCAAACGTGAACCGGTAGTTTTGGTGATTATGATTTTTTCTTTCTAAAAGATTTCTTTGGGGGATTGGCCTTTAGCTCTTCGATGATCGCTTTGACTTCCTCGATAGACAGGTCGGCTACCTTCTCCTGTTGTTTTTTGTTGAGTTTGTAATTACGCAATCCCTGTTTGATGTAAGGACCATAAGGGCCACGCAGTAATTGAATTTTTTCCTTTTCAAATACCTTAATAGTTCTTTCCTCCTTGGCTGTGCGCTTTTCGATAATAATCGGGATCGCCTGCTCTAACGAGATGGTATAAGGATCGAAATCCTTGCCTAGAGAATAAAACTTTTTATTATGTGCAATATAAGGACCAAATCTTCCAATATTTACCTGTACATCGGTGTCTTCAAATTGACCAAGTGTACGTGGCAACTTAAAAAGTTCCATTGCTTCATCAAGCGTGATGGTCTCGATGCTTTGTGTATTTTTCAACGCGGCAAACTTTGGCTTTTCTTCATCGTCCTGTTTTCCAATCTGTGCCATCGGGCCGTATCTTCCCATGCGAACAATTACCGGTTTGCCACTTTGCGGATCTACACCTAACTCGCGCTCACCACTGATCCGTTCTGCAGTTTCAATAGTGCTTTGTACATCCTTCTTAAATGGATTATAGAAATCATCGATCATTTTGTTCCACTGCATTTTGCCTTCTGCAACTTCATCAAACTCTTCTTCGATTCGTGCCGTGAAACTGTAATCCATGATATCGTCGAAGTACATCTTCAAAAAATCAGTTACCACCAACCCAAGATCGGTAGGAAACAATTTTGATTTTTCAGCCCCCGTATTTTCCTGCTGAACTTCTTTGCTGATGTTATCATTCTTCAAAGAAAAAATGTTGAAAGTTCTTTTCACACCTTCCTTATCACGTTTTTCAACATAGCCTCTTTTCAAAATAGTGGAGATAGTAGGAGCATAGGTAGAGGGCCTTCCGATGCCCATCTCTTCCAATTTCTTTACCAATGATGCTTCTGTATACCTCGGTAATGGCCGACTAAATCGCTCGATCGCCTGCATTTCTTTCAGTGGTAATGACAGGTTCACACTCAGTGGAGGAAGCATGCCTTCCTGGTGTTCATCTTCGCTCATATCTTCTTCGTCACGATCCTCCATATACACTTTCAAAAACCCGTCGAATTTTAGTACTTCACCCTGAGCAGTCAGTTCCTCCTGGTTGGTAGAGATTTTTATTTTCGCGATTGTCTTTTCCAATTCTGCATCGGCCATTTGGCTGGCGATGGTTCGTTTCCAGATCAAGTCATATAATCGTCTGCAATCTGCATCTTCAACGGTTGTATTCTCCATGTATGTGGGCCTAATCGCCTCATGGGCTTCCTGTGCAGATTCATTCTTGTTCTTGAATTTCCGGACCTGCATATATTTATTACCATACTGGCTCGTAACCTGCTTGGTAATATCCTCCATCGCCGTTTCGCTTAAACTCACACTGTCGGTACGCATATAAGTGATCTTCCCACTTTCATACAACTTTTGCGCGAGCACCATCGTTCTGCTGACCGAGTATCCGAGTTTACGGCTAGCTTCCTGTTGGAGTGTTGATGTAGTAAAAGGGGCGGGGGGCGTTTTCTTCGCTGGCTTTACCTGTATATCTGTAACCGTATACCTGGCGCCAATACAGCTCCTTAAGAATTTCTCGGCACTTTCTGAGCTCGACTGCTTCTTACCCTCGGCAGAAAAAGTTACGTTTTTGCCGGACACATCTTTTGCCGTGAAGAGCGCCTCAATTTTATAGCTGCTGATGGCAGTAAAAGCATTTATCTCCCTTTCCCTTTCTGCAATGATGCGCACCGCAACACTTTGGACCCGGCCGGCGCTCAGGTTATTCTTCATGCTCATCTTCCGCCATAACACAGGGGACAACTCGAAACCGACGATTCTGTCAAGAATGCGACGTGCCTGCTGGGCATTTACAAGGTTCATGTCAACGGTTCTTGGATTTTGAACCGACTTTTGAATCGCAGGTTTGGTTATTTCGTGGAAAACGATCCGCTTGGTCGTTTTGGGGTCAAGTCCAAGCACTTCACAAAGGTGCCAGCTGATGGCTTCGCCTTCACGGTCCTCATCCGTAGCAAGCCACACTTCGCCGGATTTCTTAGCAAGGCTCTTTAACTCCTTGACCACTTTTTGCTTCTCTTGCGGAACGATATATCGAGGTTTATAATTATTATTTACATCGATCCCCATTTCCTCCTTTTCGAGGTCACGGATATGACCATAACAGCTTTTCACCTCAAAATCCTCACCCAGGATTTTCTCGATCGTTTTAGCTTTCGCAGGGGACTCAACAATCAATAAATTCTTCGCCATACTTCAATTACGGTTTTATAACAAGGCCTGTTGGCGTGCAAGTTTAGTGTATAAGAGTGAAATTAAAAAATCCACCGGTCGGCCACTTTCTGTTAAATAAGCGGTTGTAGTGATGAATTGACGAACCTCCTTCTGCAATTATCTGCTCCTAAACTGGACGTTTTTTATACAAAGACAGCGCTTTTAATCGTTAACTTTAAAATAACAGCACAACAATTCATCGTTGCATTAACCCCTTTTGAACAACCACTACACCATATTTCCGCTGGGCGATTGCGCCGCAACGATCGAGTTGGGAACAGAGATGAGTGAAGAATTGAATGAGAAGATACTGTCGATGCAGAGATGGTTCGACAAAAATCCTTCAACGGGTATCAGGGATACGATTATCGCGTACAGCTCTCTAACTCTCGTGTACGATCCAGTTGAAATAAAAAAATCGCATCCTTCCTTCGGGACTGCTTATGAATGGGTTTTCAAACAAGCATTGCAGGCATATCGCGAATCTGATGCCCAAAGGGTAGCCGGATCATCGTTTCGCGTTGGAGTATGTTATGATCGCGAGTTTGGAACCGACCTGGAAGATATCCACCGCGCAACAAGGCTTTCGTTGGAAGGGATTATTGAACGTCATCTATCAAGAACATACCGTGTGTACATGTTAGGATTTCTGCCGGGATTTGCATACATGGGAGAAATAGACCAAAGTTTATACATGCCACGCAAACAAACTCCAGTTCATGTTGTCGCTGGAAGTGTGGGTATTGTTTCCAATCAAACGTGTATATATCCACTGAATTCACCCGGTGGCTGGCAGATTATCGGGCGCACATCAATGAAGCTCTTTAACCCATCCGATGAAATACCTGTAAAATTGAAGCCGGGTGATCAGATTCAGTTTTACCGGATAACAAGGGAGGAGTTTGAAAGGGAGAGCGAGTAGGTGATTGCTTGTTGGTGGTTTATTGTTTGTGGCTTGTGGTTTTTTTAGAACGAAACCACACAAACAACAAACCATAAGCAAGAAACCGAGGTTATTGAAGACAATTTAACCACAGGGTATCACAGAGATCAGCACGGAGGAAACCAGGAGAAAGACATGACTTATAATGACTAACCAGGGAACCAAGCGATAAAATACCTTTTTTGGCTAAATGATGCCCGATTACCAAAGAGACAGTATATTGAAGACCAATAAGACAGAGTATTACAGAGGTATGCATATGGTAAAAACACATGACCCATAACAACCAACCACAAACCACTAACCACGAGCCCTCCATGAGCCTAACGATCATTAAAGCCGGTTTACTCGACACTGTTCAGGACCTTGGAAGGATCGGGTTTGGCAACTGGGGCGTAAACCCAGGCGGTACGATGGATCCTTATGCTGGCAAACTTTCAAACATACTCGTCGGGAATGAAACTTGCGAAGCAGTTATCGAGATGCATTTCCCCGGACCTCAAATTCTCTTCGATCAAAATGCCCTTATCTCAATTACAGGGGCAGACTTCACGCCTTTAATAAATGATCAGCCAGTTTCTTTATGGCAGCCGATACTCGTGCGTAAAAATACAATCCTTCAATTTTCTCAATGGAAGCGGGGCGCACGCTGTTACCTCGCGGTTCACGGCGGAATTGCAATTCCGAAATGGCTCGATAGTTACAGTACGAACATTAAAGTGGGAGCAGGAGGCTGGAAAGGCAGAAAACTTGAAAAGGGAGACCAGCTGAACTTTGGTGAGAGCAGGATCTATTATGCGGGGTTGTTGAAGCAGGAACGCGACCTGCAACCCCTGGGCTGGAAAGCATGTATAAAAACGCAATATCAGAATCCCAATGAAATCTCTTTTCTCCCTGGACGTGAATGGAGGTTCCTTCACTCAATTTCACAAAATGACTTTTGTAATGAGTCGTTTTCCGTTCATCAGTTATCAGACCGGATGGGATACCACTTGAAAGGAATGCCCCTCACACTGACCGAAACTAAGGACCTGTTATCGTCGGGCGTGTCTTTTGGAACCCTTCAACTTTTGCCGAATGGACAGCTGATTGCCTTGATGGCAGATCATCAAACCACGGGCGGGTATCCACGAATAGGTCATATCGTTACAGCACATCTTCCGAAATTAGCGCAACTTCGACCAGGGGATAATATTCGGTTCACTATGACCGATATCCCAACCGCCGAAAAAATGTACTTTTCACAGCAACAAGAGATCAGTATTATCCAACGCGCGTGTAGCTGTAACCTCAACAAAATGACATGCTGAAAATTGACCTAAACTGTGATATTGGCGAAAGCACTTCCCTTCGGCCATATAGCATCGACTACGATATTTCACTGCTTCCATATTTCAGTTCGATAAATCTTGCCTGTGGCTATCACGCTGGCGACCGGGATACTATTATACAATTGATTAAAGAAGCAACGGCGCTGAATATCTCGATTGGAGCACATCCATCCTTTGCCGACAGGGAAAATTTCGGACGCAAAGAAATGTTTGTGGAAGAAAAGGAACTTTATCGCATCATTTATGAACAGATTGAATTTGTTGCTTCGTTGGCCCTCTCTCATGGAGCGAGGCTGCAACATGTTAAACTTCATGGCGCCTTATATAATATGGCAGCAAGGGATCATCGGATGGCATTTATCACCTGCTCGGCTGTTCAGGCTTATGATGAGGACCTGGTTATATATGGTCTGGCTGGAAGCGAGATCATCAAAGTGGCTGATTCCATGGGAATGCGTTCATGCAATGAAGTATTTGCAGACAGAAGATACAGCGACGAAGGAAGCCTGGTACCTCGATCAGAGTCGAATGCGGTCATTGATGATCCTGTTCAGGCCTTGGAACAAGCGCGTCAAATGGCAATTTATCGGACGGTGCAATCGGTTAGCGGGAAAACGATCTTTTTAAATACAGAGACGATCTGCATTCACAGTGATGGTAAATATGCGCTGAAGTTCGCCAAAACCGTTAATGAAGCACTAAGACAGCACGGAATCATTATATCTCATCCCTAAACAATCTTCTTGACCCGGACCGACGCAAGATCCGCATTGTTGGGCGCCGCTTTCCTGATGGCTACTTCAGCTATCGGACCCGGATTCATCACCCAAACAACCGTTTTTACACAGCAGTTGGTAACCAGTTTTGGGTTTGTAATTCTTTGTTCGATACTGTTAGACATCGCAGCTCAATTGAATATCTGGCGAATTATCGTCGTCTCGGAACTACGCGCACAAGACGTTGCAAATTTACTTTTGCCCGGAGCTGGATATTTCCTTGCTCTCTTGATCATGTGTGGCGGTCTTGCTTTCAATGTCGGCAATGTTGCGGGGGCGGGGCTTGGTCTTAATGTAATCTTTGGTCTTGATGTGTTGACTGGTGCAATTATCAGTGGAGCAATCAGCATCCTGATTTTTTGGTTTAGAAATGCCGGTTTGGCGATGGACTGGTTCGCAAAAATCCTGGGATTTGTGATGATTGGTCTTACTCTATACGTAGCGATCAGTTCGCACCCACCCGTTGATCAGGCGGTGTATCACACGTTTCTTCCCGAAAAAATTGATACGGCTTCTATCATTACGTTAGTTGGGGGAACCGTAGGTGGGTACATCAGTTTCGCAGGCGCACATCGGTTGCTCGATGCCGGTATTAGAGGCAAACAACAATTGTCGCAAGTCACACGCAGCAGCGTTAGCGCCATTTTGCTGGCCTCAACGATGCGTATTCTATTATTTCTTGCAGCTCTTGGAGTAGTTGTTGCTGGAGGTACCCTTGATAATTCCAATCCGGCGGCTTCGGTATTTCGCATTGCTGCTGGGGATATTGGGTACAAGATCTTTGGTATTGTATTATGGAGCGCTGCCATCACCTCCGTGATTGGTTCTGCATATACTTCTGTTTCGTTTATCAAAACCTTTCATCCGTGGCTTGACAAAAATCATCGGTCTATCATCACCTCTTTTATTCTTTTTTCAACGCTAATTTTTTCTATTGTCGGCAGGCCGGTAAAAGTGCTCGTCCTCGTTGGTGCATTGAATGGTTTGATCCTTCCTTTTGCCCTTGCCGTGATGTTACTGGCAGCAGTCAGATATAAGATTGTTGGTGATTACAAACATCCAGCCTGGATGAGCATCGCCGGATGGTTAGTTGTCGCAGTAATGACATGGATGGGAATAAGAACAATTTTAAATGACCTTCCGAGATTGTGGAGATGAAATGTGGGATACAGGCTATGATCAAAGTAGCTATCAAATAGTATTGCGGGCCGGTCTTTGTAATCGTATCAAGATGTGTCTGCATTAACGGTCGACAGCCTGGCTATCGACGATTTTTTTTGCCACGGATTCCAGCGTCTCGGAGGAGATGATTTATGGAGCCCAACATCCAAATCAGAAAAGTCTTGACACGAATTATAACGAATTAATTCGTGACAATTCGTGTAATTCGTGGCAAACGAAACAAAGGCATCTTCTTGTTGTACAGAATTACACCGATTAATCCGTATAATCGATGGCCAAAGTTTCTTTTGAACATCGTATCAGTGGCTTCAGCCAATCTTTTCTTTCATCATCGTAACGAAATAGTGGTCTGCCGCTTCCATCGATCCAAAAAAATCAATGACCGCACCGGTAATCTCATTTTTATCTTCTTCTAAAGACGTACCGGATGCAGCGATTGATTTAAAGTTCTCTAAGAAATAGGAGTGGATATTGCGATAATCTCTCTCCTTCCTGTCATAATCCAGGAATACGATTTCCTTATTATATCGTAGCGCACAGAGGACTTCCCATATACACCATGTTCTATCGTACCATGGATGCTCCGACATGGGAAGAAGAACCCGGTCAACGCCGGCGATAACCTGTTCCATCTGACGGGCTACACTTCCGATCTTGTGTTGATTGTGACAAAAAAGATCCATCCAAATGAAATTGTTCCTGTGTAAATATTGCTGGATGGCATATATGACACCATATCCCATGTCGAGCAAACCGGAAGTCCATGTGTATGAAACGAAGATTGAAGGTTTGCCACGTGCATCAATAGGAACTCTGGCGAATAGCGGAGCTGAAATTTCGTTTGTCCATGGAATGATGTGAGCCGTTACCAGAGAGCTGGCTGTAAGGTTTCCGGCCATTGCGGAAGGATACTCGGGCCATGGCACATTGTCCAAATTAATACTTGCCCTTTGCTGATAGTGATATTGATCAACGCACCTGTTTCTTTGATAGTTAACCTCATGAACCAGGTTAAACAGCCATTCTCCATCAACTCCGCGATGTTCAATAGGCATATCGCTTTCGTTCCACGCACATTCCTCAAGAGGAATAAGTAAACGTTCGGGATAACCATCATCCATACCATAGTTGATTGTGGGAATTAATCGAGCCATAGCAGCGCTGTGTATAATTTTACGACTGTGACTGTTAAGGTTTAAAGTTTAGGTTTTAAGGATTAAGGATTAAGATTTAGTTGAAGCGATATACGACTTTGAGCGTTAAACCTTAAACTCTAAACTTTATAACGCGGAATTAGCACCTACTTCAAATCACATATGTTTGATACCGGGGCAACAGGGCCCATTGTGCGTGAAAGCTTCTGATCCACCGTCAACAATCCAGCTTTATAATCAAAGTTTCCATACCATCACATTCCGCCTCGCTCCAGCCATTTTTACAAACTTGAAATCCGTCTTTTCAAAACTACGTACAAAACCCATGAATCGATAACTGGGTGAATCGGGTTCAACGGGGTACGCTTCTAAATACCTTGCGCCATTTTTCCGCGCATATTTTTTTGCATTGTCAATTAACTGATCGACCAATCCCTGGTCTCTGTATTCTTTTCTGATAAAGAAACATGCAATTGACCATACATGTTCCAAGGTCTCGTCTCCGCCAAGTCGTTGATATGTTTCTCTCGGTGCAATCGAACACCATGCTACGCATTCATTATCAACATATGCTAACAACCCGATTGGCGTCTTTGACCAGACACGCTGCTTGATAAATTTCTTTCTGCTCGCCGAATTGTTGTCTTTCAACTCGTCTTTTGTCATTCGCCATACCATGCACCAACAATAGCCTGGTCCGCCTTTGGATTCAAAAAGCGTTTCAAAATCTTTCCAGTTGGTTTTGTCAACTGGGCTAACTTTTATTTTTTAATTCCGGCCATGCTAAAACGCGAAACCTGTTCAAATTCACGCTCCGTGTGATCGATGTTAAAGGGATAGAACCAAACGAAAGCTGATACATGGATCTTTGTATTCCGCCATAATTTGATAGCGTTTGGTTGTTGTACAATGAATGGCCCAATTATGAAAACATCCACCCCGAAGAACCCGTTCAGTAGATTCTTCAAGGCATGAGCTCCCGTCTTTAGGTATTTTACTTGTATCGGTATGATAATAATCCTGGCACCATTCCCAAATATTGCCGCTCATATCATATAGACCCAACTGATTCGGCTTCTTTTTGCCTACGGTCTTGCTCTCATCAAAACTGTTATCCTTATACCACGCAACTTCATCTATATCGTTGCCCCCACTGAAAACAAAATTGTCTCTCCAATGTATTCCACCTTTCGCAGCATATTCCCATTCTGTTTCAGAAGGCAGTCGAAATTGCAGTGACGCACCGCTGTCAAACCGTCTGATTAATGGGTCCTTAAAATCATTTGAATTTAGCTTCGCAAAAAAACCGTTGTCCCTTACGATATCATCATATGATATGCACTCAACTGGTATATTGCCGCCTCGATTCAGAGCTGGATTAAATCCCATTATATATTCATAGAATGTTTGAGTAACGGTAAATTTAGAGATGAAAAAATTCTTGACAGCAATTTCCTGTATATCACTTCCTGTTCCAAAAAGAAACGTTTTGTCATTTGTTCCTTCAACAAAAACTAACGGAAAAAAATAGTTGATTTCTTCAAATTTCAATTCAATGTTTTCCATGAGTATATTTCTTCAAAAACCTGGGGAAGATTCTTTGTTTGCAGGGGAAGTTAGGCGTTTATAGCTGTTCTTGCTAATGCTTTTGTACGAGCCGTATTTTTTTCTATAGGCAAAAAAACATCAGGAAAGAATTGTTCTCTTTAGAATAGATACGAGGATTTGTCTGAACCTTGAATTACTTGATTTGTGGGGACAAGAATTACAGAATTACTCAAAACCTCTGTGTTCCTCTGGACATACCTCTGGGTTCTTTTGTGGTTAATCTGACCGTATAAAGTGCAAGTTTTTTAACCACAGAGGTGCACAGAAGTATTCATAGAGGACGCAGAGGAGTCCGCATATTACGAAAGTCCTTGTAAACGGGGTTTGTGAAGCCGGGACTTGCCTGAGAAATCGAGAAATCACCTGATTCAACACCCCGTGCATTCAATAAGTTTTCAAGACGGAATCAACTAAATAGGGTAGGATAGTGGCAAAGCTTTTGACCATTCATGGGCCATCATCGTGAAAACTGAATATTGTGTACCGTTTAGTCTTCTAATATTCTTGAATTGATTTTTTGAACGTTGAATTGTTCTAAGGTGTTAATGAGCTCAGGTAAGTAACTCAAAAAAGATTTATACATTTTATTAGACTCATATTGTTTGACCTTTTCCTCTAATTCTGGCAGAAAAATAAATTTTTTTTTCTCAATATTTTCAAATCTTAGTTTAGTTGCTAATATCGAGTCTCCACTTCTATCAGCTATGCGGATTTCACCGAGCCGAACTAAATGTTCGGCAACGCAATCCCACCATGTTCCGTAGTTCTGATCTCCCATTACTTTCTCAAATGCACGTGTGAATAATTTTTCATATTTGTTAAGTAGTTCAGTGATGTCAGCTCTTTCCAATAGGGGATTCACAAATGAATGACCAAATTCATGCCGGGCGTTAAGTAATATATACTCTCTGTTATTAAAACCAAACTCCGTGCAGTCAGACAATTTATTCATATTTTGAATCGGAATGCTGGCACTTATAATTTGGTAAACTAGCATGCCCTCCTTAGTTTGAACGTAAGGTCCCACGCCTCTTTTATCACCGGTTTTCATCTCAGGGCATGGTATAATTGTATATTTTAGTTTTTTATCTCGATAAAAAGTTTCCATCTGATCAATGAAATCGTTTGGCGGCAGATTATTCACAACTTCTTTTATTGCCCCATCATAGAACTGTTTGTTTGATTTCATGAACCCTTCCACATCAGAAACTATGTAGAAGTCTGAGACTTTCTGTTTCCACTCATTTATTAAGGCAATACGGTCATTGTAGGGAGTATTTTCAATTGAGTATTTGAACTTTGTACTGGGTAGAGGCTCCAGGTAGAGTGATATTTCCATTAATTCATCACTAAAGAAAATTTTGTTTCGAAGTAAACTATCAGTAAAGTGAATGGCTGGATGATCTTTGTACTTGTCAAAATACCTGATGACTTCAGTTATCATTGGCCGGTTCGGGTACCTCTTTCCAGGCCATACTAGATGTTCAAGAATCAGTTGTGTATGTATATTGTAGTTTGATTCAACGGCGATTTCACGTTGAGTGTTTTTCTTTTGAGAAATACAGTTCGAAGCAAGTAGAGTAAGTAGTATGAAGTAAATTGGCTTCATGTCCTGGTGATGATCGTTTACTCTTCACCTTTTTTTAAGAAAAACAGGGCAGTTGCGAGCAGGAGAACTCCCCCCGGTATTATCAGGCTTTGTATATCTGGGTCAACGGAACGAAGTTTTTGTTCGAAGAGTCCCGCTAACCAGGTGACAACTAACGTTGTGAGTACAGCTTCCCATAATATTATCTTAAGTTGCATGAAATTCTTTATTCTCAACCATTCTGGTATCTTCACCGGAAGCGTCGATTCCGGGTTATTAAATAATATCAGCATTCCGAGCGATAGAACAAAAAACACAGTAGCGATTAAGAAAAGGTCAACCGCCCGCAGCATCCCGATAGCCAATGATCCGATTAAATTGTGTTTATTTTCCGACATGATTGCAGAGAATGCTAAGAAAAAATCGTATACCCCGAGTAATGTCAGCACCACTCCAGCGGCAAATACTAACAACGATATAACCCGGACAACAGCCCGGAGCGAGTTAAATGTTTGTCTCATAATAGACGGTTGACATGCTAAACGAGTGAGATTTTTATCCTGAAGATTATGACGCCGCCCAGGTTTTATGAATTTGTTGTCTGAACCTTAATTTTCCTAATTGAGGGATTCGCATGGTTAAATCAAGGCAATCCTTTTAATCATGGTTCAGACAATCGGATCTGGTGACCGTCTGAAGCTTGATTCACCTGATTGAAGGATTATGGCATAGCTATTCTCAAGAACATTCACAGGGTAGATTACTTCTTCAACATCTGTGCTTTTTGTAGTTGCTTTATTAGGGTGGCAGTATAGGATTTACTAAACTGCTTTAAGGAAGAGGGATTAAATACTTTTGATTGGACAGACCACATAATCTCCTGTGTCGCCGCCTCATATAAATTGCTCTGCATAACATAAGTTCCATCCTTGGTAAAGTACCCTTCATGGTAAACCGTCGGCGTCCAGTAACTATAGTAACCCGCAGAATTACCTGTCCAGGTGGAATATGGCTTCGCTGAATATACCTCAGTACTGGGGGAGTACTTGACCGCCTCCTCTTTTTTCAATAATGAAGCAATCAATGCCGCATCGGCTCCGGCCTTAGTTACAGCAGCTACAACCTCCTCTTTTGAAGGAGCTTTCGGATCTTTTATGGACATGCTCATCACATCAATGCTTTTTACTACGACGTAGCCTTTTTCCTTTGCGGCTATCTCTAAATCGGTTTCAATTTGTGTTCGTGCATCCGGGTCTGCTGTTAATACAAGGAGGAAAATCTTGTTGAATGACTTTCCCTCAGCCTTTTCTTTATTAACCCATATCCCGGTTGTGTCTTTACTCGACGAACAACCTGCAATCTGCACGAAAACGAAAATTAATAACAGCCAATAGTTTTTCATCTTTTTGTAATTATTAGTATGACCTTGTAGAATTCACTGCAATACGTGGACAGTGTCTACTCTTAGACACGCGGGAAAAGGATAAGCCGCCATCTTCACTAAATCTCATTGAATCCTCAACAGGGTACGGATGCGAGTTGCCCGTCCATTTCGAAACGCAGGGCGCAAATAATCTCTCTGTGTGCTTTCTATGTTCCTATTCTCTATGTGGTAGCTTTTTGGAATCACCTGGTGTAAGCAGTCCCCAAAAACTATGAGGTCTTCAAAACGCCTTTTAGAAAATTGTCAATCTCTCACAAACCTTACAGATTTTTAGCAGGCCGGAGAGACTGGATTCTGTCACTGGATACTGGATGCTAGATTTTGCAGGCTGAATCGCTGACGTCGACCATGGCACCAGTCGTCCCTCCGTGTCTTAGTGCCTTCGTGGCAAATTGGCTAGTCATGAAGCCACGCAGCCTACACAAAATATTGTAATACTATCCTTTACAAATCGAAGGCGATAGGGAAAAAAGTTTAAGGGCATGCCACGGATTGCACGAATTACCATGAACGTTCGTGATCATTCGTCCCAAAACAAATTCTGGCAGTGCATAAGACTTTACCTGAATCGATTACCAATCATAAAATAAACCAGGTCATTTATCCTGACCAGTTCGCCTTTTCTTACCCGTGCTTTTGCCGGCCGCGTTAAGTTGAAACCTCCCGAACTGCTTCAGCATCTTGTTAACTTTGCATAGTTTGTTGCCGCCCAGATCGCGTTCTCGTCGCCTTTGTCGTAGTTTTTGTCGATGATGTTCAGATACCCTTTGAATTTATCTGCGAGGGAAAGAAACCACAGTTGATCGGCGTGAAGAATATCCAGTTCGCCTTTTGTTTTTAATGTCCCAGCGGCGTTTCGTATCCGTGTTGTCGGGGTAAGATGGTTTTTATACAATTTAGTGTTTCCCGTGCGGAAAAGTGAAATGATCATCTCCGTGTAGGCATCTGGTTTATATTTAAGCAGTATATGTGTGAGCGCTGCATACCCACAAAAATTGGTGCTTTTGCCCTGGTTGATCCTTGCTGGGTACAGGATATTGTTCCGGATATTTCTAAAAAAAAAGCCTGGTTG